>CANGUZ010000068.1 GCA_947457255.1 Flavobacteriaceae bacterium | reverse complement strand
GCTAAAAGGAATTGAAATTGCTAATGATTGCGATTTAAAATACAAAGTTTCTCAAAACCAACGCTTGCTGGTAGAACTTTGTTTGATGCAACTGGCCTCTATCACTTTTGATGGAGAAAAAAAAAAGTTGACGGATATATAATTCCTGCTAAACATTTCTATGGTCGCGTTTTAGAAATGGCTGTAGAATCGCCTGAAATACTTGATATTCCTATAATTGCAAGTATACAAAATACTGTTAATGTAGTTGCTGAACCAAATACTGCTATTGCTTCAAATACTGTTACACCTTCGTCGGAGACCAAAGTTTCTGCCTTATCATTAGCAAGTATTCGTGCCAAAAGAGAGTTATTAGAAAACACCAAGTCGATAACTAAAGAAAGCGTTCATTTGCCTACTGAACCGTTTACAGAAACTGATATGCTGTTGCATTGGAATAAATATGCTCAAAAATTAGGCGATAAAGGTTTCCGTATCATGGAATCACTATTGTTAATAAACGATCCTGTTTTAAACGGAACAGCCATAACCCTTGAATTACCTAACGAAGGTTCAAAAATTGAATTTGAGTCAGAAATAAACGGACTATTAGGTCACCTGAAAGGCCATTTACACAATCATGATATCAGTATAACTGTAATTGTGAATGAAAGTGTCGAAAATAAATTTGCTTTTACTCCTCAGGATAAATACAACCGACTCAAGGAAATTAATCCGAACTTAGAATTGTTAAGAAAGACTTTTGATTTGGATTTTTAAATTTTATTACTAAATCTTTCCTGCATACATTGCTTTAATGATTCCGTCAGATAATCCTATTTTTGGAACAAACATTTGTTTGGCTCCACTCCATTTCATGGCATTGAGGTAAATTTTTGTAGCTAAAACGATTACATCGGCTCTATCAGTGTTTAAGCCTAATTCGTAAACTCGTTGTTCATAAGTAAGTGAATTTAAAAACATATAGCGCTTGCTAACATAGGAAAAGGAAAGTGGTTTGTCTTGCTGTTTGCCTGACATTTTAAATAATTTATTAATGTTTCCTCCTGATCCAATTAAAGTTACATTTTCAAATTCATTGGTGTAGGTTTTAATCCATTTTTCTATTTCTTGCCAAACTATTTCATTAACCATTTGATTTAAAAGCCTAACGGTTCCAATTTTAAAAGATTTAGATGCTATCATTTTACTATCAGAAAATAATGAAAACTCAGTACTACCGCCACCTACATCTACATAAAGGTATGTTTTTTCAGTTTTCAAAAGATAATGCAAATCGGTTGATGCAATAATGGCAGCTTCCGTTTTACCGTCAATAATTTGAATGTCAATACCTGCTTTTTCTTTAATAATAGCTATAACTTCATTTCCGTTAGTAGCTTCGCGCATGGCCGAAGTAGCTAAAGCCACGTATCGTTCTACTTTATGCACTTTCATTAATAGTTTATAGGCTGACATAGCATCTACCATTCTATCAATATTGTCTTCTGAAATATCACCAATTGTAAAGGCATCTTGTCCTAATCGGATAGGAAGTCTTACGAGTGCACTTTTGCTAAAACGAGTTTCTTTTCCTTTTTCTTCTACTATATTAGCTACTAATAATCGCATGGCGTTTGAGCCTATATCTATAGCAGCATATTTTTTTATTGTAATCATTTAGGGATTATTGATTATTTTTTAGCTCAGCTAATTTAAAAGCATCTGATAAATTTTGTGTTCTGTTTTTATAATAATTGTAGGTTTCTAGTTGTGCTCTAAATACGGGGTTTTGTCCACGAACCCTATATTTATTATCTAATTTTTCTGAATGATATCTAGCCTTAACATTTCCTTTCCAACCAATATCAAAAGTATCTATTAACTCTTTTTTTATACTTTCGTCATAAATAGGACAAGTCACCTCTACTCGACCATCAAGGTTTCTAGTCATAAAGTCAGCTGATGAAATAAACACATCAGGATTGCCATTATTAGCAAAAATATAAACTCTAGAATGCTCCAAATAATTATCGACAATACTAATGGCTTCAATATTTTCACTCATTCCTTTTACACCCGGTATTAGGGAACAAATTCCTCTTATTTGCAGCTGAATTTTTACTCCAACTCTGCTGGCCTCATAGAGTTTATCAATCATTGCAGTATCTGACACACTATTCATTTTTAATTTTATATAGGCCTGATTACCAACTTTAAAATTATTAATCTCTCGATCAATAAGTTTATAAAATCGCCCTCTTGTATAATGAGGAGAAACTATTAAATGTTTGTACCGATGCATTCTAAAATTAACATCAAAGAAATCAAAAATCTTATCAATATCTTTTAAAATTTGCTGATGACAAGTAAAAAGCGTTACATCAGTATAAACTTTGGCTGTTGATTCGTTAAAGTTTCCTGTAGAAACAAGTCCGTATCGTTTTAACTTTCCAAACTCAATTCTTTCAATCACACATATTTTGCTATGTACTTTTAGTCCTTTAATTCCAAAAATAAGATTGATGCCTTCTGTTTGCATTTGTTCGGCATAATATATATTGCTGGCTTCATCAAATCGGGCTTGTAACTCGATTTGTACTGTAACTTTTTTTCCGTTTTTAGCTGCGTTTATGAGTGAGCTAATGATTTGAGAATTTTTGGCTAAACGGTATAGTGTAATTTTAATAGTTGTTACTTTTGGGTCTAGAGCTGCTTCTCTTAAAAATTTAATTAAATAGGAAAAGGTTTGATATGGAGCATTTATTAAATAATCTTTTTGACTAATTTTTTCTAAAATACTGCCTTCTAATCCTAAATCGCAAACGGGTAAAGGCTCATTGGTTTTGTACAATAAATCAAACCGTCCCAAATTTGGGAAATCCATGTAATCTCTTCTATTGTGATATCGCCCACCTGGAATTACACTATCTGTTGCATGAATATGCATTTTTGAAAGAAAAAAATGAAGCGTATCTTTTCCTATCTTTTGATCATATATAAATCGAACAGGCTCTCCAATTCTTCTGTCTTTTACACTAGTTGCAATTTTTTCGAGCATACTTTTACTCAAATCACTATCAATTTCTAATTGAGCATCACGAGTAATTTTAATCATGTGTGCTGAGACACTTTTGTAATCAAAAATATTAAAGATATTACTTAAATTATGACGAATAACATCATCTAAAAGTATGATACATGTTTTATCGTCTTTAGATGGTAAAACCAAAAATCGATTTATAGTTTTAGGAATTTCAATAACAGCATATCGTATTTCTGTTTTTTTATTTCCAAGATTTAAGAAAGATTTTGATGATTT
>CANGUZ010000067.1 GCA_947457255.1 Flavobacteriaceae bacterium | reverse complement strand
TGCTGTAAAAAAACATTTTAAAAATTGGGTTTTGCAAAACTCAAATTTTGATTTTATTGTATATGAAACGGCAATATTATTTGAAAGTGGGAGTTATAAGCAATGTGATGTTGTTATTTCAGTAATTGCTCCAATAGAAACAAGAATTAATAGAGTTATGATAAGAGATTCTGTTTCAAGAGAAGAGGTACTTAATAGAATTAAAAATCAATTATCAGACGAAGATTTAATCAAAAAAAGTGACTTTATTATTGAAAATAATACTCTAGAAGAAGCAAAGCGCCAAGTTGATAAAATTCTTAAAAAAATTACAATTCAATAATATTATTAACATTTGTTAATCTTTGGTTAATACAATCACAGTTTAAATGTTAAATTGCTTAAATTTGTATCAATGAATAAATTGTTTTTTCGATTACTTGTGGTTTTAATGAGTTTATCCTTAATAGGAATAATTCTTGTGCAGGTATACTGGTTTAATACTTCATTTAAAAATAATGATGAGCAGTTTAGGTATCATATTACTCAAGTAATTGGTAACGTTGCTGATAAACTTCAAAAAGAAGAAGCGTACAGTTTTATTGATAAGTATAAAAAATTAAAAGATAGTATAGGAAAAGAACCTGAAAAAAGTGATTTTCTAGAATTTGGATACTATCAAAGAGATTCGCGTACCAACGAAACAATAATTTATTCAAATAATATTGTATCAGAAGATTTTAGTATTTCTTCTTCGTTCTTTGATAAAAAAACTGATAGTTTAAAAAAACTAAAAAACTTTACCTCTAAAAGAGTCACAGAAGTATACAATAATAACGACATTGATCAAACAAGCGTTCAACAAAAAGTACTTCCAGACATCAAAATTAGAAAGACAGGAAAATTAGAAATTCTTGAAAATGCACAATTTGAAATATTTTTTAAAGATATTGCTGCTGCAAAACCATTAAAAGATAGAGTTTCAAAAGAAAAACTTCAAGAATTACTAGAAATGGAGTTGAAAGAGTATAATGTAAAAACTCCTTTTGAATTTGCAATTTATAGTAACGGATTAGCCACTAAAGTAAAATCGGATAATTTTAAGTTTGATAAAAACGCTACTTATTCAATTCATGTATTTGCTGATAACGAAGGTAAAAGTAAATATGAATTATTAGTTAGTTTTCCTCATAAACAAAAGTTTCTGTTTTCTGAATTAGTAGGAATTACATTATTGTCAATCATATTTACACTAATTATAATTATTGCTTATTCTAGTGCATTAAATCAATTAATACGTCAGAGGCAGATTTCAGAAATTAAAACTGATTTTATTAACAATATGACTCACGAATTTAAAACACCAATTGCTACAATAAATTTAGCTCTTGATGCTATAAAAAATCCTAAAGTAATTGAAGATAAAGAAAAAATAAACAGGTACTTGCAAATGATTCGGGATGAAAATAAACGAATGCATGCACAAGTAGAAAATGTACTACGAATTTCGAAATTAGAAAAGAAAGAATTAGACATTACAAAAGAGTCAAATAACGTTCACGACATTATTGAAGATGCTATAGAACATGTAAATTTAATTATAGAAGACAGGCAAGGAACTATAACCACACATTTACTGGCTAATAGAACAACAGTTTTGCTTAACGATGTACATTTTACTAATGTACTCGTAAATGTGTTAGATAATGCCATAAAGTATTCTCCTGATGTTCCTAAAATTGATGTTTATACAGAAAATTTAAGAGATTTTGTTATCATCAAGATTAAAGATCAAGGATCAGGAATGAGTAAAGTAGCTCAAAAAAGGATTTTCGAAAAATTCTATCGAGAGCATACTGGAGATTTACATAACGTAAAAGGACACGGATTGGGCCTAGCTTATGTAAAAAGGATTGTAGAAGATCACAACGGTGAAATATTCGTTGAAAGCGAAAAAGGAAAAGGAAGTACATTTATAATAAAAATACCACTAATTAACTAAAAATAGTATGGAAACAGATAATAAAAAAATTCTTTTAGTAGAAGACGACCAAAATTTTGGTGCAATATTAAAAGATTACTTAATGCTCAATGATTTTGATGTAACATTGGCAAAAAACGGAATGGAAGGTTTCGAAAAATTTAAAAAAGACACCTACGATTTATGCATTCTTGATGTCATGATGCCCTATAAAGATGGGTATACATTAGCAAAAGAAATAAGAGAAAAAAATAAAGAAGTGCCTATAATTTTCCTTACAGCAAAATCTATGAAAGAAGATGTGCTTAAAGGGTATAAAGCAGGAGCCGATGATTATTTGAACAAGCCTTTTGATTCTGAAGTTTTGTTGATGAAAATTAAAGCAATTATTCAAAGAAAAACAACCGATGTAAAAAGTGAACATATTAAATTTGAGTTTCAAATTGGTAATTTTCATTTGAATTCTAAACTTCGTTTTTTAACGTTTAAAAATGAAGAACCAATAAAATTGTCTCCAAAAGAGAATGAACTTCTTAAAATGTTAGCTGTTTATGAAGACGATTTAATGCCAAGAGAACTCGCTCTAACAAAAATTTGGAGAGACGATAACTACTTTACTTCAAGAAGTATGGATGTGTATATTGCTAAACTAAGAAAATACTTAAAACCAGATGAAAATGTTGAAATTCTAAACATTCATGGAGAAGGATTTAGATTAGTAGTAAAAAACAAAGTAACATTATAATGAAAATAAGGCTTCGAGAAATCGGAGCCTTTTTTATTTCCAGTTCAATTGCAAAGCAAAACAGTTTTTATTTTCCTTTGCAATGCTAAAAATAGTTTTGTTTATTGATTGGCTCTCATGAAGTATTACCTTATCATTTAAGGATAATTCTTTTAGAAAATTCATTTCAAAGCTTTCTATATTTTGATTCAGAATTTGGTTTTCATCAACAAAATCCAAACACCATTCTAGATATTTTACATTATTTACGTGATTTACATTGTCTAAATCAGATAAACGAACCGTTTTTTCAAAAACCATTTCTTTTTCATCAGAAATACTAATTTTAGAAAATGGTTGCTCTGTAGCTTTTTGTTCTGGATACAATTCAAAATGATCATAAGGTAAAGCTAGTTGTTCTGGTCTTCTGGTTTTAGTATTAAAAACTACCCAAAAAGTTTCAGAACCAACAATCTTTTTTCCATCTGCATACATTTCTAAAGCACGAACGGAACGGGAATTTTCTAAAGAATCAATCCACGTTTTTACTGTTACGATATCTTTCCATTTTGGTAATTCTGATATTTCAACTCGCATTCGACTTAATACCCATGCCTGATCAAATTCTTGCATATCAGAAAAGCTGATGCCTCCAAGTTCTGAATGTGCTGCAGCTGTTAATTGTAAAAGGTTACATAAATCGGTATACTTTAAATATCCGTTTGGTGCACATTGAGTAAAATTGATTTCCCAGTTTTTGGAAAGTATTGAAGTGAAATTTGGAGAAATTGGCATTTTGAATTTAAATTTATGTAAATGTAAATAGGTTTT
>CANGUZ010000066.1 GCA_947457255.1 Flavobacteriaceae bacterium | reverse complement strand
TCGCTTTTATTATTACCTCACACATGCTTAGAACTGTAAATAATTATATTACAAAAACTAAACAAAATTTTCAGGTAAAAAAGCCCTGGGACAATGTTATTATTTTTGTTCTAAATGTATTAATCGCTATTCCTGTTTTCATTATTGTGCATCAAAATACTATAAATTTGAATTGGTATTTTAAAATAGACCGAGTTATATTGTTCCTATTTATTTTAGTTACAATACAACTAATTTTAAGAGCTTTGAGAACAATAATCATTATTTGTATTGTACTTTATATAATTGCTCTTGCATTTGGAAGCTTCTCCGGGAGATATGGATTTTCTAGTATAACCGAAGATTATAGGTACATGATATATTCTATGTCTGACAGCCCAAATCCACAGGATTTAATCCTCTCTAAATTGTTACCTTTTCCTAATAAATCTAAAATTATTTCGGCTATAGAATATGACAATAGAAAAGTAAGAGATTTTGCATTAATGGCAACAACTAAACATTTTAAGAAAGTAAATGGTTATTTTAAATACAGAACAATTATTCAATGCTTTGCCGTTTTTAAAGAAATAAATAACCGATGGAATTATGTTAGTGATCCTAAAGGAAAAGATTATATTGCCACAGCTACCGAATCCTTACTATATTTATCTGGTGATTGCGATGATCATTCTATACTTATGGCGGCTTGTATTAAAGCTATTGGTGGAACACCTCGATTAATTCATACTGGTGGTCACATGTACCCAGAAATATTAATTGGTAATTCTGTCGATTTAGAGGCCATAAATTATCTCATAAAAAATGTACTTTTTGTTGCTGAAAGCAAAAGAAAATCAATTCATTACCATATTGATGAACGCGGACAAGTTTGGCTCAATTTAGATTATACGGCTAAATATCCAGGAGGTCCGTTTATGTCCGAAGAAATATTGGGTGCCTTAACTTTAGACTAATTTTACCAATCGATTGGGATTTTGCTTTTAGATTTTAAATAGGAATTAGTTTTACTAAAATGCTTATTAGCAAACCATTTCCCTTGATTAGCGCTCATAGGCGATGGATGACCACATTCTAAAACAAAATGTTTGCTTCTATCAATTTTCAAGCCTTTTTTATGGGCAAAACTTCCCCAAAGCAAGAAAACAATATTTGTTTTCTCTTTAGAAATTATTTCGATAATTGCATCTGTAAAAACATTCCAAGCTAAATGTTTATGACTATTGGGATTGTCTTTTCGAACAGTAAGTGTGGCATTTAAAAGTAATACGCCTTGATTTGCCCATCGTTCTAAATTACCAGAAGTTGGCATAAAAAGCAATTCTAAATCATCATTTATTTCCCGAAAAATATTGCGTAATGAAGGCGGTATTTTTATCCCATCATTTACAGAAAAACACAAACCATTGGCTTCGCCATGACCATGATAAGGGTCTTGTCCAATAATTACTACTTTCAAATCATCAAAAGAGCATTGTTTTAATGCTGCAAAAATCAATTCCTTTGGCGGATAACAAACTGTATTTTGATATTCATTATCAACTGCTTTCATCAAATCGTGAAAATAGGATTTCTGAAATTCTTCAAATAAAACGGTTTGCCAAGATGGATCAATATCAATCAACATTGCATAATTTTTTCCAAAAATATGAAATTCTCAATCAATAAGACTTTTAACCTTTGTAACTTTGAACTTTGATTCAAAATAAATGATCGCCATTACAGAAAAAACTTTACAAGACCTACAATTTCCTACCGTATTAGAAACTATTTCTTCTATATGCAATACCGATATTGGAAAGCAAAAAGCACTAGAAATTGTTCCGTTTAAAGAAAAAGAAATGTTGATGACTGCTTTGATGCAAACATCTGAATACCTTTCCTCCTATCAAAATAATAATGCAATTCCTAATCATGGGTTTGATGCCATTTCGTATGAAATAAAATTTCTAGGCATTGAAGATAGTTTTCTTGAAGTGGGAAGCTTCAGAAAGATTGCTTCAATTTCAGAAACAAGTAATGTCTTACTCCAATTTTTTAAAAAATTCGAAGACTATTACCCCTACTTAAATGGCAAAGCATCACAGATAGAATACACTAAAGAAATTATTAAGCTAATTGATGAAGTTGTTGATAAATATGGTGAAATTAGAGATAATGCTTCTCCAGATTTACAACATATTCGAAGAGAAATGAATACTGTTCGGGGTAAAGTGAATCAAAGTTTCGGAATTGCTTTAACACAATATAACAGCTTAGGGTATTTAGATGACATTAAAGAAAGTTTTGTTCACAACCGTCGAGTATTGGCAGTTCTAGCCATGTATAGAAAAAAGGTGAAAGGCTCAATACTTGGAAGTTCAAAAACGGGAAGTATTGCTTATATAGAACCCGAAACTACATTGAATTATTCTCGAGAATTGAGTAATCTAGAATATGAAGAAAAAGAAGAAATTACTAGAATTCTAAAACAACTATCTAATAGTATTCGACATTTTTTGCCTTTAATTATTCAGTATCAAGATTTTTTAAGTGATATAGATGTCATTGCTGCAAAAGCAAAATACGCTACTCGAATTAATGGAATTTTGCCAAATATAACAGAAGAGAGAAGATTGAATTTTCGAGAAGCTTTCCATCCTATTTTGTATTTGAATAATAAACAGAAAAACGAAATTACACATCCACAAACTATCGAATTACATCAAGAAAATAGAATAATTGTAATCTCTGGTCCTAATGCTGGTGGAAAAACAATATCTTTAAAAACAGTTGGTTTGTTGCAATTGATGTTACAATCCGGAATACTAATTCCTGTGCACGAGCGCAGTGAAACTTTTTTGTTTGATAGAATTTTAACCGATATAGGTGACAATCAATCTATTGAAAATCATTTAAGTACATACAGTTACCGACTAAAGAACATGAATTACTTCCTAAAAAAGTGCAATAAAAAAACATTGTTCTTAATTGATGAATTCGGAACGGGTTCTGATCCTGAATTGGGTGGTGCTTTGGCAGAAATTTTCTTAGAAGAGTTCTATCATCGTGAAGCTTTTGGAATAATTACTACACATTATTCAAACCTAAAAATTTTGGCAAACGAGTTGCCTTTTGCTACAAATGCAAATATGCTTTTTGATGAAAAATCATTAGAACCATTGTATCAATTGGTTTTAGGACAAGCAGGAAGCTCCTTTACTTTTGAAGTTGCTCAAAAAAACGGAATTCCTTTCGGCTTAATCAATCGAGCCAAAAAGAAAATTGAAGTGGGAAAAGTTCGATTTGATAAAACCATTGCTACGCTACAAAAAGAGCGTTCTAAAATGGAAAAAACTTCGCAAACGCTAAAAGAGGAAGAATCGAAAGCGCGTGAAGAAGGAAAAAAAATGGAAACCATAAACGTAAAAATAAAAGAAAAGTTAGAAAGTTATCAGGAATTGTATGATAGTAATCAGAAACTCATTTATATTGGGCAAAAAGTAGATGCTATTTCGGAGAAATATTTCAATACTAAAAACAAAAAAGAATTGCTTGCAGAATTTTTGAAAATTGTAGAAATGGACAATTCGAAACGCCGAAAAGCATCTGTAAAAGAAACCATTGTAAAGAAAGAGAAAGAAAAAATCATTCAAAAAGAAGTTGAAGTTAAAGTTGAAGCTATTCGAATTGAAAAAAAAGAAAAGAAAATAAAAGCCAACTTGGTTCCTGAAAAACCAAAAGTTACTTTAAAAATTGGTGATCGTGTTCGTATGTTTGATGGCAAAGCAATTGGCACCATTGATAAAATAGAAAAAAATAAAGCTGTTGTTAATTATGGTGTTTTTACCTCTACAGTAAGTATTGAAGCTTTAGAATATGTGCAAAATAAATAATCGTTATGGAAATTTCAGAATTACCAATAAATAAGAAAATAATTCTTTTTGATGGTGTTTGCAATTTATGTGAAGCATCAATTCAATTTGTTATTAAAAATGATAAAAAAGATGTATTCAGGTTTGTGGCTTTAAAATCAGAATTAGGTCAAAAAATTATACGTCATATTGGTATTCAAGATAAAAATATTGATAGTATTATTTTGTACTATCCAGGTGTTGCTT
>CANGUZ010000065.1 GCA_947457255.1 Flavobacteriaceae bacterium | reverse complement strand
TGGTGGTTTTGACTTTTATATTCTAAAAATTCTTTAAACCAAAAAAATAAAAAATATTATTCCGCTATTTTATCTAATGTATAGGCAATTAATTCGTCAACAGCTTTATAAGGGTCTTCGCTAAAAGTTCCTGAAGCACGATTGGCGATAATTGCATTTAATGACAAGCAATGATGACCAAGAAGTTTTCCTAGTCCAAAAATAGCTCCAGTTTCCATTTCTAGATTCGTAATTCTTTCTCCATTAAAACTAAAATTATCCATCTTAGCATTTAATTTTTCATCTTGAATATTCAAACGCAAAACACGCCCTTGCGGACCGTAAAATCCTCCTGCAGTTCCTGTAATTCCTTTATGTATTTTATCACTATCCATTCTTTTTGCAAGAGTTTCAGAACAAGCTATGATATAGGGACGTCCTTTTTTTAAATCCCAATTAGTGTGTTTTATAAAAGCATTTTCCATTTCTACAATAGAAATTTCATCTATTAAATAGGAGCGAAGCATGTTGTCTAAACCCAATCCGTATTTTGCCATTACAAAACTATCAACAGGAATATCGACTTGAAGTGAACCCGAAGTTCCAATTCTTATAATGTTTAGTGAGGTTAAATTTTCTTTTGGCATTTTGGTTTTCAAATCAATATTTACCAAAGCATCTACTTCGTTCATAACGATGTCTATGTTGTCTGGGCCAATTCCAGTTGACATAACGGTAATTCTCTTCCCTTTAAACATCCCAGTTTCTGTTTTAAATTCTCTTTTTTGTATAGAAAACTCAATGCTATCAAAAAAACGAGTGATTTTCTCTACTCTATTTTGATCACCAACAAAGATGATGTCTTTTGCAATATGTTCTGGTTTTAGATTCAAATGATAGACACTTCCGTCGGGATTAAGAATCAATTCTGATGATTTTATCATGTTTTTTTATTTTTAATGAATTGTAAATAGCTTAAAAAATATTTTTTTTAACCACCAACTCGTTTTATGTTATACCCTTCACTTTTTAATAATTCTATAATTTTATCTCTAAAATTGCCTTGAATTATGATTTCATTATCTTTTACAGCACCGCCAACGCCACATTTTGTTTTAAGAGTTTTTCCGAGAATTTTTAAATCTTCTTCAGTTCCTTGAAAACCTTTTATAATTGTAGCAATTTTCCCGCCTCTGTTTTTTTTGTCTAAATGAGCTTCAAGAAATTGCTTGCTATTAGCTACTGTTTCTTGTGAATCAGAATGAGAATCAAATTCAAAATCTTTATTAGTTGAGAAGACAAATCCGCCTAAATCTTCAAGACTATTTATTTTTTTTGCCATAATTTATAAACAAAATGCTATTCTTTTTAACTTATAAGTTTGTTTTTAGTAAAATTTGTAACAAATCTAAACATTTTATTGTAAACAATAAATTTAAAGTTGAAATTTATTGTTTATGATTGTGTTAAAAAAGGAATCTAAAATTTAGAATTATTTTCTCTTTTATTTATAATTATGTTGAAGTGTACGAATTTAAAATAAGTTCTTTATTTATTTATTTTCTAAATCTTGAAATTTTAATTTCCATTTTTCAAATTCACTTTCATAAATTTTTCTATATTTTTCAATTATTTCAAAGTGTTTCTTTTGAAACTCTTCTGTCATTTCGTAATTACTCATGTTGTCACGAAAAACGGTTTCAAAATTGAAAACATTACCTGCTAAATTTCTATAATCATTTAGTAACTCACTTTTCAAATTTAAAATAGGTTCTATTTCGGTATGATAAAATTGAATAGCAGTAGCATTAATAGCCATTCCCTTTTCTAACCAATGATTGTCTTTACTTTCTTCTTCGTATTTAAAGAAATCCGTAATGAGTTTGTCAGAAAACCATTCGGGTAATACTACATTCGGTTTAACAAAGTTTTCATTATTTTCTTGATAAAATTGATTTTGAGAATTGGATACTAGAGTAGAGTTAAACAAGTACCATTCTGAATCCATTATAAGATAAATAAGTTTTCGAGTTTTTAGTTTGGCAAGCCATTCTCTATAATGCACCATTCGGTTAGGAAACAAACCTAAATCAAATACCATTTTTTTAATTTTGCTACCCATTTCTACATGTAATACCATAGCAACATGATATCCCCAATCAATTTTCCCGTTTGGAGATAACTTTTTCTTATCCGTAAATGAAATAAGTTTTGTGCTTGTATCTGAGTAGATCCCTGGTGTAAAGGCCCAAATTTTTGATGTTGTAATTTTTTTAGATTTAAAATACAAACAAATATAATGAGATAGATTATGACAATTGGCCTGCTGATAACCAAATGGCAATTCTAATTCTAAGATTTCTTGAAATAATAAGTCAGCTGTTTTTTGATTTATAACGGTGGCTTTACCGTCAGATAATAGAGGATGTTTAGGGTAAATGGGATACTTGTTTTAGGAAAATTTATAAAGCAAATACTTGTCTTACAAGAATTGGCTGTAAAAGTACACATTTTATGAGAATTTGTAAGGTAATAAAATATAATAATTACTGTAGATTTACTAAATTCAAGTTTATAAATGCAAAAGCAATTTTTATAAATAAATAATTCATTAATGGCATGATCATAATTTATTTTTTTCCTTATTCAAATTCAGTAAATGAAATATGATTATCGTAGTTATAATATACTAAAAAGTTTCTATTAGTTTTATCTGACCAGCCTTTGTTGACAAAAGTAAAATCGCATACTAGTGCATTACTTAATTGAATTTCTTAATGTAAATAAATTATATCTTTTTAAAAAACATTAGTTATTTAGTAGTGAATATTTGTTAATAAAGCATTAAAAAATAATATCATTGGGCTTTTCTTATTTTTAATAATTGCTTATTCTATTACCTTAATCTCAAACAATTTATCCCAATATTTTCCAGTAACAAAAATGGTATTTGTTTTAGGGTTAAATGCAATTCCGTTCAAGACTTCAGCTCTACTGTATTTTAATTGCTTTCTTAAATCGGTTAGGTTTAAAATAGCTTCTACAGTTCCGCTATTCGGATTAACAACTGCAATAGCATCTTTTTGCCAAATATTACAGTACAATTTTCCCTTTATCCATTCCAATTCATTTACGCTTTTAATCTTACTATTGTTGGTATATACATTAATATAATCAATCATTTTTTGCGTTCCTGGATTCATTTTCCAGATTTTCTCAGTTCCATCAGATTGATATAGATATTTTCCATCATTTGTCATTCCCCAACCTTCAATTTTTTTGTCATAATTAAAAGTCTTTTCTACTTTCCAAGTATCGGCATTATAAACAAAACCCTTAAGCTCTTTATATGTTAATTGAAAAATTTTATTATTTAAAATAGTAATTCCTTCAGCAAAATATTCGTCGTCAATTTTTAAGTTCTTATAAACTTTTCCAGTTTTATAATCTGTTTTAAAAAGCTTTGACCTATTATATTGTCCGCCACTTTCATACAAAGTATCTCTATAAAACTCAAGTCCTTCGGTATATGAAGTAGTGTCATGCGGAAAAGTATTAATTATTTTGTAGTTTAATAATTTAGGTTCAACATCTGAAACTAATTCCACTCTAGCTGATGTTTCAACATTTTCGCCTTCAAAAAAAACTAAAGCTTTCAAGTTTTGATACCCTAATTTTTTATCTTTAAAGTCAAAACGCACTTTTTCAACTCCTTTTTTTGAGGCTACTTTTATATCATTTACATAATAAATAATACTGTCAATTTCTTTGTTTTGAGTATTCAGAATTTCAAGAAATAAGGATTCATTCGGTTTAAATTGTTCCTTAAATTCCGATGAGTTAAAACTAAAATAGCTTGCTGAATCTTTTCCTTTACTTCCACAGGAAACAATAAATAAGCCTAATAAAATGATTGATAGAATGTTACGTCTCTTCATTGTTATAATTTTAAAGCTGCAATATACAATAGTAATTTATAAGTTTAAATCCATTTGCAAAAATACAAAAAGATTGTATATTTGCACCCGGCAAGTCCTACACGACCAGCTCCTGCAAACTCCTCCAGGATGGGAACATAGCAAAGGTATGTGGTTGAGCGGTGCGATGTAGGTCGCTTGCCTTTTTTTAATCTTCCTTTATGGAGGATTTTTTTTTGAAATTTAGTAGCATGATTTTCGGCATTTAACTAATCATGTTCCCGCTAACACCTTTATCTCTTCGAGGATATTTGCTCACACGAGCAAATAGAACTGGCTAAGCAATCGGGGCTAAAGATAATTTTTAGGATTTTCTAGAAATTATAATTAAAGAATCAAAATAACTACATTTGTATTAACAACAAAGCTCACGGCTCGGCTCCCTCTCCTTTGGAGAGGGCTGGGGTGAGGAAAAAAATCATAAATGAACAAAGTAGTTCTTATTACTGGTGGCTCTTCTGGCATAGGGAAATCTATAGGAGAATACCTGCATCAAAAAGATTTTATTGTTTATGGCACGAGTCGTAATCCTGAAAAAATT
>CANGUZ010000064.1 GCA_947457255.1 Flavobacteriaceae bacterium | reverse complement strand
GGAAGCACTTACTATTATACTGAAATAGGAATGTACAGATTGTCTAATCATTGGGGAAGGCTAGCCAATAGTAAATGGCGTTTAGAATCTTTAGAAATTCAGAGTCAATCAAAAACTAAATTAGGGTTTGCATTATGGACCAATTTTTATCCTGATAATACAATAGAGAAATTGTATTATATAACAACCGATTTTAAAACTAAAACAGTAAACTATCAACATAAAAACAACCCTTTATATGATAACAAAGCAATACTTCGAACTAGTTTTGAAACAACTAAAAAGATAAAGCAAATTCGAAACCTTCTTAATCTAACCTCTTGGGCAAAACATTTTGAAAATGAAGATTTAGATGTTTTACGAGAAAAAATAATAAATGACTTGATGCTTACCAATAAAACTTTGGAAGAAATAAAACGAGATTTAAGATGAGTAGAAATAACGAAAAGAACATCAAAAAACACAATGATAAATTGCACAAAGAGCAATATAAAGCAAAAAAAGCAATAGTGCTTCGAAATGAAAGATTGAAAGAAATTGTAAAAAAATTCAATGCAAATAATACATCAAAAATCAACTAAACTGAAATAAATGAAAAGTAATAAATTCATTGTATTAAAAGAAAGTGTGCAAGAAATAATAGATTTAATTGCTTTAAAAAAATATAAAGAAGCGAATAATAAATTAGTAGAAGTAAGCGAATTACTAGATGAACTTCTTGATTTTTCAGAAGAAGATGATGATTTAATGCAAATAAGTCGTTACCAAGTATTATTGAATCAATTGCATCAAAAAATAAGTATTGATAATTTATAAAATAAATCTGGATTGATATTTTTAATGACTTAAATTAAAATTCTACTTTAAAAAATATTTGCTATAAATATCTTATATTTTTACACATTAAAACTTTGTAACTTTACCGTTTTATTTACAATTTATGATTTCACAAGATACTATTGTTGCCTTAGCCTCACCTTCTGGTGCTGGAGCTATTGCCGTAATTAGAGTTTCGGGAGTTCAGGCTATTACTATTGGTTCTTTAATATTTCAGTCTATTTCTGGTAAAGACTTAAACAAACAAAAAACACATACTCTGCATCTAGGACATATAGTTGATGGAAACAAAGTTATCGACCAAGTTTTAGTTTCTATTTTTAAAGGAACGCAATCCTATACCGGTGAAAATACAATTGAAATTTCTTGTCACGGATCAACTTACATCCAACAGCAAATTATTCAGTTATTGCTTAGAAAAGGATGTCGAATGGCTCAAGCAGGAGAATTTACCTTACGTTCGTTCCTAAATGGAAAAATGGACTTGTCGCAAGCTGAAGCGGTAGCCGATTTAATTTCATCAGATAACGAAGCGTCTCACCAAATTGCTATGCAACAAATGCGTGGCGGTTTTAGCAATGAAATTTCAAAATTACGTGAAGAGCTTCTCAATTTTGCTTCGCTTATTGAACTGGAATTAGATTTTGCTGAAGAAGATGTAGAATTTGCTGATCGCACACAATTCTCAGCATTATTAAACCGAATTGAATTTGTTTTAAAACGATTAATCGATTCATTTGCTGTAGGTAACGTTATTAAAAACGGAATTCCAGTAGCAATAGTAGGCGAACCTAATGTTGGTAAATCAACTTTATTAAATGCATTGTTAAACGAAGAAAGAGCCATCGTATCTGAAATTGCTGGTACTACACGCGACACTATTGAAGACGAACTGGTTATTGGTGGCATTGGTTTTCGATTTATCGACACCGCAGGAATTCGAGAAACCACAGATATTGTTGAAAGTATTGGAATAAAGAAAACTTTTGAAAAAATTGAACAAGCTCAAGTGGTTTTGTTTTTAATAGATAGCATACAATTGATAATTGATAATGAGAATACTGTAAAAATTGAAATTGAAAAGATAAAAAATCAATTTCCTCAAAAGCCATTAATTGTTGTCACTAATAAGATTGATAAATTAAATTTAGGACAACGAATCCTATTTGATACCCAATTATCAATAATCAATTATCCTTTATTAATTGAAATTTCAGCAAAAGAAAAACAAGGAATAAATGAACTCAAAAATCAATTACTTTCATTTGTCAATACAGGAGCTTTAAGAAATAACGAAACAATTATAACAAATACAAGGCATTACGATTCATTACTAAAAGCTTTAGACGAAATACAAAAGGTAAAATTTGGACTCCAATCAAATTTGTCTTCTGATTTAATGGCAATCGATATCAAACAAGCCTTATACTATTTTGGCGAAATTACCGGAGAAGTTACTAATGACGAACTGTTAGGAAATATTTTTGCAAATTTCTGTATCGGAAAGTGATTACCTTTTATTCAGGATATACTACTTCCCCATCCCACTGCATAAAACCACCTAATAAATTGTAGGTGTTTTCGAAACCCAACTCATTCATTATTTCACAGGCTTTAGCGCTTCTTACACCTGATCTGCAGTAAACATAATAGTTTTTCGATTTATCTAAAGTTTCTATTTCATTTATAAAAAAATGACCTTTATTAATATCTATCATAAGAGCATCAGTAATGATTCCATCGCTGCATTCGTCTTCAGTTCTTACGTCTAATACAACTGCATTTTCATCGTTTTCTAATTGCTCAGTCCAATCTTGTTGTGTCAAATTCATAATTTTTATTTTTAATCAAAAATAGTATTTTTTTTACTTATTAAATTTTGTGAAATTTATTTATTATCATTTTTAACAAAAAAATAACTTAACATTTGTATATACAAATATAATAACTACTACATTTGTATATACAAATTTAATGCTTTCAAAATGAAAATTGAAGATGTCATAAAAACAAATGTCGAAATGGGGATTTCAAAAAAAGCGGTGTTAAATATTATTTATACTCAAAATGTAATTAATGAACACTTTAATGAAATTTTGAAACCTTATGATTTGTCTGGAGAACAATATAATGTTTTGCGTATTTTAAGAGGTCAAAAAGGGTGTCCTGCAAACATGTGCCTTATTCAAGAACGTATGCTGGCTAAAACTAGTAATACAACTCGACTTGTAGATAAATTGCTTTTGAAAGAATTAGTTACAAGAGAAGTATGTCCAGAAAATAGAAGAAAAATTGAAGTTCTGATAACGCAAAAAGGGTTAGATGTTTTATCTGAATTAGATCCTAAAATAACTGAAAATGAAAATAAATTCTCTAATAACTTATCAAAAACAGAACTAGAACAACTAAACGAATTGCTAGAAAAATTTAGAACCAAAAATTAATTTTTAAAATAATAATATACTATGAATACATTTATCGAAAATCAAAATTGGCGTTATGCAACAAAAAAATTTGATTCAACAAAAAAGATTTCAACTGAAAATTTAAATACATTAAAAGAAGCAATGAGGCTTTCCTCCTCTTCCTATGGAATGCAACCCTATAAAATTCTTATCGTAGAAAATCCTGAAGTAAGAGCTCAATTACAACCAGCTGCTTGGGGTCAGAGTCAAATTGTGGATGCTTCTCATCTCCTAGTTTTTGCCAATATTACCAATTTTGGAAACGAAGATATTGATGCTGTTCTGAATATTTTTACAACTCAAAGAGCTCTTCCAGACAATGCGTTAGATGGTTATGGTGGATTTATAAAATCAAAAATCGCTACATTACCAGAAGAAGTTAAAAATGTATGGACATCAAAACAAACGTATTTAGCGCTAGGAAATTTATTGAATGCCGCAGCCGAATTAAAAATTGATGTTACACCTATGGAGGGCTTTGATCCTTCAGCTGTTAATGAAATATTAGGTTTAGAAAAACTTGGTCTTAATGCTTCATTACTTGCAACTTTAGGATATCGTCACGAAGAAGATGAAACACAACATTACAAAAAAGTACGAAAATCGAACGAAGAATTATTTATCACTCTATAAATTAATACAAACACTTTAAAATTTAAAAACAATGAAAAATTTAAAAACAATTGCAATCGCTTTATTAGTAACTATTTCAAGTGCTACAGTAAACGCACAATCAAAAAATGTAGATGTAGCTAAGAGCACCATTAACTGGGTTGGAAAAAAAGTAACTGGAAAGCATGAAGGAACCATTAATCTCAAAGAAGGTTTATTAGTATTCAAAAAAAATAAACTTACCGGTGGTAGTTTTATAGTTGATATGACTTCGCTTAGTACTACAGATTTAAAACCAGGAGAAGGAAAAGAAAAATTAGACGGTCACTTAAAATCAGATGACTTTTTTGGAACTGACAAATTTGCAACTTCAAAATTAGTTTTTAAAACCATAAAGGCTACTGGTAAAAACACATACACAGTAACTGGAGATTTAACCATTAAAAGCACTACAAATCCTATTACATTTATCATAACAGTAAAAGGAAATACTGCCACAACTAGCCTAAAAATTGATCGTACTAAGTATGATGTTAAATACGGATCTGGAAGTTTCTTTGATAATTTAGGTGATAAAGCAATTTCAGATAACTTTGATTTAAATGTTGCTTTGCAATTTTAAAATAAATTTACAAATACTACCAAACCGTTTCATACAAAAATTTGAGACGGTTTTTTTATTGCAAATAGCTACATTCATAATTATTTAAATATTTGTATATCATCAAATAAATATATATTTAAAAAACTAAACCCAGAAATTGAGTTAAAATCCTCAAACGGTGTTTTTAATAATTTATCTTAGGGCAG
>CANGUZ010000063.1 GCA_947457255.1 Flavobacteriaceae bacterium | reverse complement strand
TTTAAAGTCAATTTTGTATTTTTGAAAAATATCCTGAGGAATTATGAAGAATTTAATTAGTCAAGTAGTATTGCTTTTCTTTTTTGGAAACACTATTGCACAACAACAAGTTCCAGTAAAGATAAATACGCAGTCAAAGTACAACTCCAGTAGTAGGGTTTTTTATACTTGGAATGAAGAAAAGCAAGTGTATGACCCGAAAGATTCTGAATTTGAAAACTCAGTTATTGTAATTCGGGAGTTAAATTCAAAAGGGAATGGTTATATTTCAATTAGTTTAAACGATGACTCAATAGTACGCGTTTTTCATGGCTCTATAATCTCAGTCAGTGTTGATGAAAACGACATTTCTACATGGGTCATTCGTTCTAAAGATGCAAGAGGAAAAGTTGTTTTAGATCCTCGTAAAAACATCATTACCTATTCTTATGAAAGCAATGATACCCGTTATTTGAAAGTATTTGTGTTTAATATTGTATACGAACAAGAAGAACAGGAAGAAAATTAATACTTATAATTTTTCTTTAAGATACGAACCCGTAATTGAATTTTTATTTGCAATTATATCTTCAGGAGTTCCTACAGCTAAAATATTTCCGCCATTTTCTCCACCCTCAGGCCCAATGTCAATAATCCAGTCGGCACTTTTAATCAAATCTAAATTGTGTTCAATTACAACAATAGAGTGGCCTTTGTCAATTAATGCATCAAATGAAGTGAGTAATTTTTTTATATCATGAAAATGCAATCCTGTTGTTGGTTCGTCAAAAACAAATAAGGCTTTCTCTTTGACGCTACCTTTTAGAAGAAATGAAGCCAGTTTTATTCGCTGTGCTTCGCCACCAGATAACGTTGATGACGATTGTCCTAACTGCACATAACCCAAACCTACATCTTGCAATGGTTGCAGTTTTTGAGAAATCTTGGTTTGTTTGGAGTTTGTAAAAAAGGTAATAGCATCGTCAATGGTCATTGTTAAAATATCATCGATGTTTTTGCCCTCGAAATAAATTTCGAGAACTTCTTTTTTAAAGCGCTTTCCATTACAAGTATCGCATGGCAAAGAAACATCGGCCATAAAAACCATTTCAACATTTATTGAACCTTCTCCGTTGCAGGTTTCGCAGCGACCTCCATCTACATTAAAGGAAAAATGTTTGGGTTGATAGCCTCTAATTTTTGATAATTTTTCTTTTGAAAACAACTCTCTAATATCGTCATAAGCCTTGATATAAGTTACTGGATTAGAACGAGAACTTCTTCCTATAGGATTTTGGTCTACGTATTCTATATGCTGAATTTTATGGTAGTGACCTCTCATTTCGGTAAACTGACCTGCTTTTTCAGCAACTCCATCTAACTTTTTTTGCATAGCGGGAAATAGAATTTTCTTTACCAAAGTGCTTTTTCCGCTTCCAGAAACACCCGTAATTACTGTTAGCACTTCTAAAGGAAATTTAACGTCTACATTTTGTAAATTGTTTTCTCTAGCCCCTAGAATTTCTATGTAAGCTCCCCATTTTCTTCTAGTTCTTGGGACATCAATTTTTAAATCGCCATTTAAATATTGCGCTGTCAAGGATTTTGATTGTAATATTTCAGCAAATGTTCCTTGCGCTACTAAATTTCCTCCGAGAGTTCCCGCTTCAGGACCAATGTCAATTATCATATCGGCCGCTTTCATGATGTCTTCATCGTGCTCTACTACTATTACCGTATTGCCCAAATCTCTTAAAGATAATAATACTTTTATAAGACGTTCGGTATCTTTTGGATGCAACCCTATACTGGGTTCGTCTAAAATATACATCGATCCTACCAAACTGCTTCCCAAAGAGGTTGCTAAATTAATACGTTGCGATTCGCCTCCAGAAAGTGTGGCAGAATTTCTGTTTAATGTAAGATAGTCTAATCCTACTTCGACTAAGAAATTCAATCGGTTGTTGATTTCAATTAAAAGGCGCTTGGCCACTTTTTGATCGAATTCGTTTAATTGCAATTCCTTAAAAAAGGTGACTATTTTTTTTATTGGTAAATCGACCAAGTCAGAAACCGTTTTACCTCCAATTTTAACATAAGAAGCTTCTATACGAAGGCGTTTTCCTTTGCAGGAATAGCATTTCGTTTTTCCTCTGTATCTAGAAAGCATAACTCTATTTTGGATTTTATAATTTTTTTCTTCTAATTCTTTAAAAAAATCATTCAATCCTGTAAAATAGCTATTTCCTTTCCAAAGAATCTCTTTTTGCTCTTCGGTAAATTGAAAATAAGGCTTATGAATAGGAAAATCAAACTTGTACGCGTTATTAATCAACTCATCTCTGTACCATCCTACACTATCGCCTCGCCAGGCATAAATAGCGTTCTCATAAATAGATAATGCAGTATTAGGAATCACTAATTCTTCATCAATTCCAATAATGTTTCCGTATCCTTCGCAAATAGGACAGGCACCATACGGATTATTAAAACTAAAAAGATGTACATTAGGTTCTAAAAAAGTAATGCCATCTAATTCGAAATTAGTATTGAAAGCGAATTTTTTTTCTGAATCTAATTGCTGAAGATAACAGATGCCTTTTCCTTCAAAATAGGCTGTTTGAATCGCGTCTGATAAACGATTATAAAATTCTTCTTCTCCCGATGTTTCGGGATTTATTACGATTCTATCAATGATGAGCAATACATCTTTATTGTCGAGAATGTGCTGGTCAATTTGGTCTAAACGAACCATTTCACCATTCACTAAAATTCTAGCAAATCCTTGTTGTAGGAGTACTTTTAGTTTGTCTTCTAATTTTCTGCCTTCTTCTAAATGGATAGGCGATAGGAGTAACCATTTGCTATTTATTTCTAATGATTTTACAAGATTTACAACATCAGTAACGGTATTTTTTTTTACTTCCTGACCCGATACAGGAGAATAGGTTTTACCAATTCTAGCAAAAAGTAATTTTAAATAGTCGTAAATTTCTGTAGATGTTCCTACAGTAGAACGGGCATTTGTCGTGTTTACTTTTTGTTCAATTGCAATTGCAGGAGCAATACCTTTAATGTATTCAACTTTAGGCTTGTCTAATCGTCCTAAAAATTGTCGGGCATATGAGGATAAACTTTCTACATAACGACGTTGTCCTTCAGCATATAAAGTATCAAAAGCTAAACTTGATTTCCCAGAGCCAGAAAGTCCCGTTATTACTACTAATTTGTTTCGAGGTATTGCTACATCAAGATTCTTCAAGTTGTGCACTTGAGCGCCTTTAATAATAATGTTTTTTTTGGGTTCTAAAGTAGAAATGTCTTTTGTAATCATTAGTAAAATTGAATGTATGCAAAGATAATTAATTATAAAATGAGAATTGATATTATATGCCTCTCTATTACATATTTTGTTATAAGTATTTTCTTTTTTTATTTTTGCATTGGATACAATTTATTAGTACTATTTTTATTGATTTCAGATTAAAATGTTCATTATTTTATCTAATTCGAGATTTATCTATGGGGTTTTTAGCTATACACCCTGAGTCTTTTACCTATACATTACCACAACATTTTTGTTAATTTTATTATTTATTTGTTACTATTACGATAGAGTAAACGGGATTATGTATAGTAAACAATGGGTTTTTGTAAACTAAAAATTTTAATTTGCGATGTATAGTTTTTGTATAGTAGTTTTTTATGGATTTACAGGTAATCAATCATAACTTTGTTATTCACATTAAATCAAAATATTATGAAAAAAATTACACTTTTAATTACGCTAATGATAACTTCATTAGGATTTGCGCAACAAGTGGTCATTGAGAATTTTGAAGACCCAGCCAATTACAAATTAGAAAATGGCTTTGGAGGTTTAAGGAGTTCCATAACAACAGACCCTGCTTCTGGAGGTACTAATTTGAATGTTCTAAAACTAGATGTAAGTTCAGCAGCAGGCTCGCAAGTGTGGCAAGGGGAATCACTTTTGCCTCAAAATAGTAAAATAAAAGTAACAACTGATAAAACCGTTAAAGTTGACGTTTATTCTACAGTTGCCTTTACTTTAATGTGTAAAGTAGAGCAAGGAACAGGTCCAAATGCAGGGGCATCAAAAGCTTATACAACTCCTGGTCAATGGCAAACATTAACTTTCACATTTACTGAAGGTAGAGACAATACAGGTACAGCAAATGGAGAATACTCTAAATTTGTATTCTTCCCTAATTGGAGGGATGATAATACCAACTTTAAAAGTCCGCCTGTTGCATTTACCTTGTATGTAGATAATATCACTGCTGAAAAAGCTGTAATTATTCCTGTTATTGATCCAGTTCCTGCTACGGCAGCTCCAAAACCTCAATTGCAAAATGCAAGTGGTGTAGCATCAATTTTTAGTAATTTATATACTAATATAGCTATCAATGAATGGCCTACTGGTTGGAGTTCAGGTACTTCAACTGATGTTCAAATAGCTGGTGATGACACAAAAAAACTAAAATTAGCTGATTTTATTGGTATCGATTTTCAAAGTAGTCCAATTAACGCAACTGACATGGATCGTTGGCATATGGATTTTTGGGTAAAAGAAGATAATTTAGATGGTAAAGTTTTTAATGTAAAACTAATTGATTTTGCTGGAACTGCAGCAGAGGTAAATCCTACTCATGTTTACAACTTTCAAAGTGCTGGTACAAATCCAGTTATTGAATCTGGAAGATGGGTTACTATTGACGTGCCTCTTAGAGCAGGATTTGGTAAATCTGATATTAAACAAGCGGTAATTATTTCGAACATGAAAGGCCCTATTTATATTGATAACTTTTATTTATACAACTCTAAGCTAGGGACAAAAAGTTTCGCAACTGTAGGTGTAAAAATGCACCCTAATCCAACTACTGGTAGAGTAACGATTGAAGCAAAAAACATCATCGAAAGAGTATCACTTCACAATGTTTTAGGACAAGAAATTTTAGTAAGAAATCCAAATACACAAGCTACAACATTAGATATTTCTAGTTTACAAGCTGGAGTTTATGTTGTAAAAACTACTATAGATGGTAAAGTTGCCTCTTCAAGAGTTGTGAAAAAATAATTTTATTTGATTTTTTATAAAAGCACGTTTTTAAAAGAACGTGCTTTTTTTGTTAATACTTTTTTTTGTAATACTTTTATATATTAATGTAAATAATATTCTTTTAAAATGTTGAAAATTAAAATACCACACTTTTTAGCCATCGTTTTTTTATTATTTTCAATTTTGTGTTTTTCGCAAGAGCTTCCGCCAATTTTAAAATACAGTCCAGTTACTTACGGGGCTGGTAATCAGAATTGGATGATTTCTCAAGATAAAAATAATTTTGTTTATTTTGCTAATAATGATGGC
>CANGUZ010000062.1 GCA_947457255.1 Flavobacteriaceae bacterium | reverse complement strand
TTTTAATTTTAATTATTTGCCAACAAATATTTCGTTTAGTAGTAATATTATTAGACAATATAACAAGCAACAATTCAGACAAGTAGA
Organism: Flavobacteriaceae bacterium; assembly: GCA_947457255.1. GTDB lineage: Bacteria > Bacteroidota > Bacteroidia > Flavobacteriales > Flavobacteriaceae > Flavobacterium. The sequence continues at coordinate 5,917 of CANGUZ010000062.1, read as the reverse complement.
AGTTGAAGGAATTGCATTAGATCCTTTATACAGAAGGAACTTTTTGTTCAATTATCAGTACGGATTTAATTATAACTTAGCAAAATCGCTGCGATTAAACTACACCGCTTCCTCAAGTAATATTGTTAGAAATTATCTAGATGAGAATAACAATCCTATAAATACAGTTAATCTGTATACGGATTATTGGAACATGGGCGATCCTAATTTGCGTACCCAACAATTGGTTGTAAATTATGATTTACCAATTAACAAAATTCCAGTCTTGAGTTTTATAAAATCGACTTACTCTTACACAGGAGATTATAGCTGGCAACGCGCTTCAATTGCACTTTCTGAATTAGAAATAGAAAATGAACTAGGTGTTGTAACCAAATATAATTTAGGAAATACCATACAAAATGCAGGTTCACATAGATTGAATACAGCTTTCAACATGGATTCTTTTTATAAATACATTGGATTAACTAAAAAATCTAAAAAAGCTACGCCAAGAGCAGCTGCTCCTCCTAAACCAGGTGAAAAAATCGTAAACAAACCAGCTGTTCAAATTGTTTCTAAAGGAAATGTGTTTTTAGATGGACTATTAGGTGTATTGACTAGTGTAAAAAATGTTCAGGTAAATTACACTGAAAACAGAGGGACAACATTACCAGGATTTACTCCAGGTTTAGGATTTTTCGGGTCTACAAGACCTTCATTAGGTTTTGTTTTTGGAGGACAAGAGGATGTTCGATTTGAAGCTGCTAAAAATGGTTGGCTAACCAATTATCCAGATTTCAATCAGAATTTCACTCAAATCACTAGTAAAACATTAAATTTTACTGCTAATGTCGATTTGTTTCCCGACTTAAAAATTGATTTATTAGCCGATAGAACCTATGTAGATAATTATTCAGAACAATACGATGTAACTAGCGGTCAATACAATTCGAGATCGCCATATAGTTTTGGAAATTTCTCCATTTCGACAGTTTTATTAAAAACTGCTTTTAGCAAAAGCGATGAAAATTTTTCAGAGGCTTTCGAAGACTTAAAAACAAATCGATTGGTAGTTGCTGATAGATTGGCTCAAAATTTTTATGGCGGAGCAATACAACGTTATGATGCTAGTTTACTTCCGCCTGAAGACCCTTTAGCTTTACCCGAAAATATAGCAAATCCAAATAATCCGCAAAGAAAAATAATTATTTCAAACAACGGTTTTCCTGTAGGTTTTGGTAAAAACAATCAGGCTGTATTACTGCCTTCATTTTTAGCAGCCTATTCAGGAAAAGAAGCGTCAGGAGTTTCTTTAGATGCTTTTAGAAACATTCCTATTCCGAACTGGAATATCAAATACAGCGGATTAATGCGTTACAAGTTTTTCAAAGACAAATTCAAACGATTCTCTATTCAAAATAGCTACAAAGCTTCTTATACTGTAAATGCGTTTCGTTCAAATTTCGAATATGACAAAGCGCCTTCTGGTTTCAAATCAGATGGAACTCTAAATGCGGATTCCGGGGGTAATGTATTTAATAAAACCTTGATTTCAAACATCAATTTAGTAGAGCAATTTAATCCGCTAGTTCGATTGGATTTTGAAATGAAAAACTCTGTAAAAGTATTAGCCGAAATGAGAAAAGATAGAGCTTTATCAATGAGTTTTGATAATAACTTGCTAACTGAAACTAGAGGATTAGAATATATTATAGGATTAGGATATCGAATTAAAGACGTAATTTTTTCTTCTAGATTAGCCGATAGTCCAACAGGAGTTATAAAAAGCGACATTAATATCAAAACCGATATTTCATACAGAAATAGTCAAACCATTGTTCGATATTTAGATTTTAACAACAATTTACTTTCAGGGGGACAAAATATTTGGTCTGCAAGACTAACTGCCGATTACACGTTTAGTAAGAATTTAACGTTAATTTTTTACTATGACCATTCGTTTTCGAAAGCAGTCATTTCTACTTCTTTCCCTATTACAAATATTCGAGGAGGATTTACTCTGAGATATAACTTTGGAAATTAAAAATAATGAGATAATCTTTGTTGACTAATAATTACCTTTGTAAAAATATACACAACAATAAAAAAAATAATACAATGAGCATACCATCAAATTTAAAGTACACTAAAGACCACGAATGGGTAATTCTTGAAGGGGAAATTGCAACAATAGGAATCACCCATTTTGCACAAAAGGAGCTTGGAGATATTGTTTATGTTGAAGTTGAAACACTCGATCAAACTCTTGAAAAAGATGAAGTTTTCGGAACTGTTGAAGCAGTAAAAACGGTGTCAGATTTATTTTTACCATTAACTGGAGAAATAATTGCTTTTAATGATGCATTAGAGAGTAGTCCTGAAGATGTAAATTCTGACCCTTATGGAAAAGGATGGATGATTAAAGTGAAAGTGGCAAACGTTTCAGATTATGACGAATTACTTTCAAGCGAAGAGTATGCAAAACTTATTGGTGCGTAAGTATTTTTATTTGTGGTTGGCTGAATTTTGGACGGTACTTATTGCTTTTCTTTGTTTAAACAGTTTTAAAAAACTTCCAAGTATTGGAGTTAAATCGGCAGATAAATACGTGCATTTTATTTTTTATTTTGTTTTTACAATACTTTGGTTTTTGTATTTTAATAGCAAATCGTCAAATAGAAATAATTATTCAAAAGCATTAGTTTTAAAGGTTTTTTTAGCTTCTTTTTTTTATGGAGTTCTTATAGAGATTGCTCAAAGTTTATTTACAACAACTAGAAAAGGCGACGTTCTAGATGTAATTGCAAATACTACAGGAGCGTTAGGGGCTGTTTTTATATTAGTTTTATGGGGTCATTATTTTACAAATAAGGACAGTCAAATAAAATAGACATTAAATTTCCCGCTTAGGTGGGATTTTTTTATTTTTATGCCATGAAAATTATTTCTATCTCGATTCAATTATTTGAAAACAGATACAATACACACTATTCAATGATGATTATTTAAATTATTATCTTAGTATTGCAATATGAACAAATATTTTTCAATTTTTCTTTTTTTGATGTATTCGATTTTTTCGAATGCTCAAGTAATTACTAAAAACTCAGAACAGTTTCCTGTTTTTTCAAGTTGTGAAAATCAATACAACAAAGATTTAGAAACGTGTTTTTACACTCAAGTTCAAGACTTTATTTATACTAATTTTAAAGTTCCTGAGAATTTAACCAACAGTAATTTTAAAGGAAATGTTATTGTTCTTTTTGAAGTAGACGAGAACGGTAAATTTAATGTACAATATGTTGATGCTGTCGATGATGAGCTGGTTAAAGAATCTAAAAGAGTTTTTAAACAGTTTCCTCAAATAGGACCGCCTACTTTTAACGGTAAACCCACGTATTCTAAATATTCTATTAATATTGCCATTCCGCAAAAAAGTCAAGCGCAAATTGCCGCCGAAGCAGATTCTTTGAAAATAGTAAATTCTAAAAATTTCTACAAAAACAGAGACAAAGAGTTAATTGAATATGATAGTATTGTATATCATAAATTTAAAAATCCAAAATTCGAAAGTCATTTAAACATTCCTTTTTCACACAGTTACTATGCTCAATTTGACGCTGCAATGAATCAATTGGGAGCCAATAATCATACGAGTTCTAAGCCATTTACTTATGCTGAGGTTTCTAAATATTTCAATCTAAAAGAAGTTAATGCTAAGTTGTTAAAAAAGAAATCAGGATGGTGGGGTCGAAAGATATTTAACGAAAACCTAGTCGAAATTCAAGGCGAGGGCTATTGGTTTACAATGAATCCTATTTTCGATTTACAAACCGGGATAAGTAATCCTAGTGTTGCCAATAGGACTTATGTAAATACAAGAGCGTTACAAATACAAGGAGGCTTGGGTGAGCAACTTAACTTTACTACAACTATTTACGAAAGTCAAGCGCGTTTTGCCGATTATTTCAATGATTATTCACGGTCTATAAAACCAAGTGGAGGAAATCCAGCTGTAGTTCCAGGAATAGGCATTGTAAAATCATTTAAAACCGATTCCTTCGACTTGCCTTTAGCAGAAGCTAATCTAACCTATACACCAAATAAATTTATTAATTTGCAATTGGGTTACGGCAGAAATTTTATTGGCGACGGCTATCGTTCATTAATCACAACTGACGGAGTAAGTCCGCTTCCGTTTTTTAAAATTAACACCACTTTTTGGAAAATAAAATATACGAATACCTATATGTTTCTAAAAGATGTTCGTCCAGAAGCAACCATCGACAGAACCTATACTGATAAATATATGGCAAATCATTATTTGAGCTGGAACGCAACAAAGAGATGGAATATTGGTTTTTTTGAATCAGTAGTATGGGCAAATACTAACAATAGAGGTTTTGAAATGAGTTTTCTAAACCCAATTGTTTTTTATCGCTCTGTTGAGTTTGCTTCATCAAATAGAACAGGAAATGCACTTTTAGGACTAACATCAAAATACAAGTTTAACAATCAAATTAATGGTTATGGTCAATTTCTAGTAGATGAATTTTCGTTAAGTGATATTAAAGCTAGAAATCAAAGCTGGAAAAACAAGTTTGGATATCAACTGGGAGTTAAATATTTCAATGCATTTAATGTCGAAAATTTATTGCTGCAATTAGAATGGAATCATGTGCGACCTTATGTTTATTCGCATAGTGACCCTTTAACAAATTATGCACATAGCAATCAAAGTTTAGGGCATCAATGGGGAGGCAATTTTAGAGAATTTATATTTGTGGCTCGTTACCATAAAGACCGGTATTTTGCTGATGCCAAAATTACTTCAGGAACAAGAGGATTGGATTTTAATACTACTGAGAATGCTTTTAATTATGGTGGAGATATTTATAAAAACTATAATGAACAAAGACCTTCCGATACCAATGTAAAAGTGGGTCAAGGGAATAATACTTCCATTTTTATTGCTGATATTCAAGGCGGTTATTTAGTAAATCCTCAAACCAATTTAAAGTTTTTCTTGAGTTTTATATACAGGAATTTCAATCCTAATCAAGAAACTGCAACAACTTTTAAAAATGACACCACTTGGTTTTCGATAGGTTTACGAAGTGATATCTTTAACTGGTATTTTGATTATTAATGAATCATAGTTGCGGGCATGTTTTGTAAACCACACTATCGTTCCGACAACATATCTAGGTCATTTAAGTTTTGTGAGTGTTTTTTCAAAAATAAATTTTTGCTCACAAGATTAGAAATACTTCAAAAAAAATTCCGCAAAGGCAGAAGACATTTGCGAAGCTTTTCATAAGAACTCTTTGCGGAGCTGGGTTTTGCTATTAAGCTGTATTCCATTAATTTTTTTATGAATAGTCCATAATGCTATTGGTGGAAATGAAAAAACAGCTAAATTGCCAATTATATCACTAAAACAAACGTTTCTTTTTAATTCAATCGTTAAGATAAGTTTAGAAATAAAATAACTCGTGTAAGAAAAAGAGAGAACACCTATAAACTGAATTAAACCAACATACAGAAATATTTCATCGCTTGGTTCACTTCCCTTAAAAACTAAATTGAACGAATACGCAGCAAAAAAAACAAAATTAAACACTACGATTATATTTATAATTAAACTAACTTTAAAGTTCTTTAGTTTTAATTTAAAATACTTATTTGAATGATTAATCAAGAAATTTACAACAATGTTTAACCAATAAAAATAAGGCAAAAATAAAAGCCCAAAAAGTGCAAATATCAAATAATATAATCTTTCATCAGAAACAGATTGAACTAAGTTTATTAGAGCAAATTGAACAATAATCGGGATCAATAAAATGATAATAAAATTTTTTGTTGAACTTTGTTTTAATAAATAATTTGCATTCAAAATTATTACTGTTTTATAATTTAATTAATAATCCCA
>CANGUZ010000061.1 GCA_947457255.1 Flavobacteriaceae bacterium | reverse complement strand
TTTTTGAACTCTAAGATTATAGTAAAAATCTTTGAAGTCGAAAAAACAATTTTTAAAATTCAAACTATTATATATTATTAATATTGTTTAAAAAAAATATGAAAGAAGAATATTTCAAATGGTATTCCCCAAACTTAAGTAGAGAAATTGAAATGCTCGTTTTTGGTCATACTGGTTATCCAGTTATTCTTTTTCCAACCTCTATGGGAAGCTTTCATGAAAATAAAGATATGGGTTTAATTGAATCTTCTAGATGGTATATAGAACAAGGATTAATTCAAATTTTTTGTACGGATAGTATTGATAAAGATAGTTTTTACAATAAAAATATTTATCCAGTTCATCGCATTCAAAATCACGTTTGGTATGACAAAATGATTTGTCACGAAATTGTTGAACGAGTAAAAAACAATACTAAATCAGGAAAAGTTGCAGTAGCTGGTTGTAGTTTTGGAGGATATCATGCTGCTAATTTTGCCTTTCGGCATCCAGGTTATGTGAGTCATATGTTTTCAATGAGCGGCGCATTTAGTATAAAAAGCTTTATGGATGGTTTTCATAACGATGATGTTTTTTATAACAGTCCAGAAGATTATATATACGGACTAAATGATAACGAGTTGTGGAATATGGATATTGTTTTAGGTACTTCCAATTGGGATATTTGTTTTGATGCTAATTTAAAACTTAGTAAAGTTTTTAGCGATAGAAATATTCACCATTGGCTAGACATTAGGCAAGACAGAGAACATGATTGGCCCGTTTGGAAAGAAATGTTTCCCCATTATTTATCAAGAATTAAATTTTAAAAATATACTCAAATGAAAAAAATTGGAATATTATTCGGGATGGAAGATACATTTCCGCAAGCGTTTATTGACAGAGTAAATTCTAAAAAGGAAAAAGGAATTATAGCCGAAGCAGTAAGTATTGATAAAGTTATTCAAAATAAAGACGGAGAATATGCTGTAATTATTGATAGAATTTCTCAGGATGTACCTTTTTATCGTGCCTATTTAAAAAATGCAGCACTGACTGGAACAAATGTAATTAACAATCCATTCTGGTGGAGTGCTGATGATAAATTTTTCAATAACGCCTTAGCGGATACATTAGGAGTACCACTTCCTAACACTGTAATTCTACCTTCGGCAGAACACCCTACAGATACCACAGGAAAATCATTTCGAAATCTAAAATACCCTATGGATTGGGAAGCAATTTTTGAATATATTGGATTTCCTGCGTATATGAAACCTTATGCAGGTGGCGGTTGGAAAAATGTATATCGATTAGAAAATAGAGACGAGTTCTGGGATGTGCACAAAGAAACGGGACAACTCGTAATGATGCTTCAAGAAGAAATTGTCTTTACTGAATATTTCAGGGTGTATTGTTTGGGTTGCAAAGCGGTTAAAATTATGCAATACGAACCAAGAAATCCGCATCATTTGCGTTACGTAATTGATGGTCCACCTGTAGATAAAAAATTATTAGCAACGGTAAAAGAATATACTATAAGACTTTGTAAAGGCTTAGGTTATGATTTTAATACCGTAGAGTTCGCTGTTCGTGACGGAATTCCGTATGCAATTGATTTTGGAAATCCAGCTCCTGATGCCGAATTAACTTCGGTGGGTGAAGAAAATTTTGAGTGGGTTGTTGAAGAAGCTGCTAAAATGGCAATTGCGGCTGCAAAAAAACAAAAACCAGGAAAAATAAATTTAACTTGGGGGAAGTTTATTAAAGACGCAGCTTCAGATCAATAAAAAATACATGTCTATATTATGAAAAAACTACCTGTTTTTACTCTGGGAGTTGAAGAAGAATATCAAATCATTGACCCATATACCAGAGATTTGCGTTCTCATTTATCCAAAATTGTCGATGGTGCGAAAACTATTTTACATGAGCAAGTAAAAGCTGAAATGCATCAATCTGTGGTTGAAGTGGGTACCAATATTTGTAAGAATGTAAAAGAAGCAACTAGTGAAATTAAAATTTTAAGAAGTAAAATCTTAGAATTAGCACAAAAGCAAGACTTAGTTGTTGGAGGAGCAGGAACACATCCGTTTTCCCGTTGGCAAGACCAACCAATTACTGACGATCCGCGATACCACAACATTGTTAATGAATTGCAAGATGCAGCACGCTCCAATTTAATTTTTGGAATGCATTGTCATGTTGGAATAGAAAATAGGGAAATTGGATTACAAATACTAAATCAAGCATGCTATTTTTTACCACACATTTTTGCACTCTCAACCAATTCTCCTTTTTGGGAAGGCAGACAGACAGGCTATAAATCATTTAGAACAAAGGTTTTCGATAAGTTTCCAAGAACGGGTTTACCCGAATATTTTGATTCCGTTAGTTCCTATGACAATTACTTAGAAACACTAGTAAAAACAAATTGTATCGATAATCCTAAGAAAATTTGGTGGGATTTACGCCTGCATCCATTTTATGACACTATTGAGTTTCGTATTTGCGATATGAGTTTGACAGTTGATGAAACCATGTGTATTGTGGCAATTATTCAAGCTATTGTTGCTAAATTATACAAATTGAGTTTGCATAACATGAGTTTCAATATTTATCGATTAGCATTAATAAAAGAAAACAAATTCCGTGCTGCAAGATATGGTATAGAAGGAAATATGATAGATTTTGGACTCCAAAAAGAAGTAGAAACCAAAATTTTAATTATAGAATTACTAGAATTCATAGAAGATGTTGTCGATGAATTAGGCAGTAGAGAACAAATAGATTATGTCCATACCATTATGAAAGAAGGTACAGGAGCCGATAAACAATTGGCTATTTTTGAGAAAACTAACGATTTATCGAAAGTTGTAGATTTTATTACTAGCGAATTTACTAACGGGTTGTAATATTATATTTTATCTTTGTAACTGTTTTACTTTCTAAAAAAATACCATGAGTGAGCAAACTATAAAAATCGCCATTTTAGATATGTATGACGGCGAGCCTAATCAAGGAATGCGTTGTATTATTGATATAATCAATCGATTTAATCGAATTGTAAGTTTCAAAATTTTTGATGTTAGACGAAAATCGGAGTTGCCAACTATTAAAGAATACGACATCTATATTTCAACTGGCGGACCAGGAAATCCTTTAATTGGTGATGGGAATTGGGATAAAAAATACTATGCTTTTATTGATGAATTAATAGCTTGGAATAAAGACAATGAAGTAAAAAAACATGTTTTGTTTATTTGTCATTCTTTTCAAATGGCTTGTAAACATTTCGAATTAGCCGAAATTACAAAACGTAATGATACTTCTTTCGGAGTAATGACGATTCATAAAACAAAAGAAGGAATTAAAGATCCTATATTTGAAGGTTTAGCCGACCCTTTTTACGGAATTGATTCTCGTGATTATCAAGTGGTTCAGCCTAAACTAAGTGTTTTTGCAAAGAAAGGAGCAAAAATCATTTCACTTGAAAAAATTCGTGATCACGTGCAATACGAACGAGCTATTATGGCAGTTCGTTTTACCGATTATTTTGTAGGAACTCAATTTCATCCTGAAGCTGATCCGATAAGTTTTATAGCTAATTTAAGAAACGCTGCTACCAGAGAGAAAATAAAAAAGATGAAGGGGAAAAGAAAATTCAGAAACATGTTAGAGGATTTATTAGACGATGAAAAAATTTATAAAACTAACGAAACCTTAATACCAAATTTTCTTAGGATTGCTATAAATGATTTATTGAAAACAAAAAAAATTCTTTCTAATTAAATACTACATTCAATAATGATTTCTAAATATCGTACTTTATTTAATGAGAGTTTTACTTCAAAAAAATACCAAGATTTACAAGACGATATTGCTTCCGATTTTAATTATGTGCCAACATTTAGGCTGGCAGAATCTCCATTTTTTATTTCTAAAGAATTAAAACAACAATTAATTGAAGGTTGTAATGATGTTATACAATTACTTCAAAATGATGATTTTAAAAAACTTACAGACAAATCATTAGAGATTAACACAAAGGTGCCTAATGAAGACGAACACACTACTTTTTTAGCAATAGATTTTGGAGTTTGCGAAGAAAACGGGGAAATATTGCCTAAATTAATAGAGGTTCAAGGTTTTCCAACATTGTATAATTATCAGTCAAATCTGTATACTAAATTTAAAAATCAATATCCATTTTTAGAAGAACTAACCCCTTTTTTTGATGACTTGACCCTAGAGGATTACAAATCAATTATTGAAGAGACAATTTGTAATAATTTACCAAAGGAAAATGTAATTTTATTAGAAATTGAACCCGATAAACAAAACACCAGAATTGATTTTTTGTATTGCAATAAAGATATCGGCATACCAACAATTTGTGTAACAGCTATTATCAAAAAAGACAATCAGCTCTTTTATAAAAATGAGAATGGAGAAGAAATTTTAGTAAAACGAATTTACAATCGTGTCATTTTTGATGAATTAGAATCGCGAAAAGACTTAAAACTTAATTTCAATTTCTCAGATAGTTTAGATGTCGAATGGGCTGGACATCCGAATTGGTTTTTTAGAATTAGCAAATATATTTTACCATTTTTAAAAGGAAAATATTTTATTGAAACTACTTTATTGAGTGATTTAAAAGAAATTCCAGAGGATTTAGAAAACTATGTCTTAAAACCTTTGTTCTCCTTTTCTGGATCAGGAGTTATTTTTAACCTAAAAAGCGGAGATATTGAAGCTGTAAAAGAAAAAGACCTCTATATTCTTCAAAAAAAAGTACATTATATTCCTATTTTACAATCACCTGACGGCAAGGTAAAAGTTGAAGTTAGAGTACTTTGCGTTTGGAAAAAAAAGGATCCCGCTCCTACTCTACTTTGCAATTTGGTTCGTTTAAGTCGTGGTGAAATGATAGGTGTAAAGTTCAATAAAGATAAAGATTGGGTTGGCGGAAGTATTGGATTGTTTGAGAAGTAGTGATAATTCAATATATTTATAAAATGTTATGTAATATATGAAAATATACTCTTTAATATTATTCTTAATACTAACGATACATGCTACAGCACAACATCCAAAAATTTATGTTTAGATAATATTTTCAATTATATTTGGAAAAACAGTAACTACTTGTGATAAATTCAAAGGCTCTTTTCAAAATAAAGGCGGGCATAAAAATGTTTTTTTGAACTTTGAAAAACTATACTCCGTTCAAACCTTTGTATTTGTGATTTTCAGAAAAGACTTAGTTAATTTCAATTAGAATCCACTTGAGGCTCTAAAAAGACAAAATATTATGCTTTTGGTAAAAGTTATAATGTATAATTATAAACAAGAGATTATTGTTAATAGTGCTGATCAAACAACCATTTGTAATTAGATAAATTAATTTTAAATTCTATAAAAAACTAGAATCCCAAATACCCAATGGTGTCCACGAATTGGGAAATATTGAACGGATATCTAATTAAATAATCCTTTTAAACTTAATTTGTGTTGACGATATTCTTTGAAAACGGAATTGATCCCCTTTAATTAAAGGTGGAGTATTTCTTCACCATTTTTATAGGAGGTAAATTTGAAGTATACATCAAAAATTTTCAAATGCTGCTAGTGGAGTTACTTTTTTGTTTCAATAGCAAATATTTCCAACAATTCTTGTCCTATTTCTATTCTTTTTGTTTTTGGAGAAACTTATAAAATAGTGCATTTAATATGTGCTACACAGAGTTGATGTTGTGCATTTGAAAAGGGTTTTACAATTGAATTTTCAATAAAGAACAGACCCAACCGACTCTTTCAAACCAACACTTTGAAATCCTCTTTTTTGTAACGAATTTAGCTCTAATTACCACAAAGTAACTCCTTTGGTTGGATGATTTACAATATTCAAAACTTCCCTTGAACCATCTTCTTTTATACATAAAATAGTATAATACCCATCTTTGCTTACAGCTTTATCTCGACATGTATGTACAAAAGTTGCATTAATATAAAGAACTAAATAATGTGTATTTAATCTACAATTCAACCACACTTTCTAATACACTACCAACAAAGACTAAGAATTAAGAGCTTTATTGTAAGGCCTTCGTACTTATTAAAAACAAAAAAAGCTCATCTTTAGATGAAGGGTTTTTCAAAAAACCCGAGGCATTAGACGAACAGGCGAAGTAAAGGCGACAAACCAGGGCTGAAATCCGAATAAATTGTACCCATAAACAAAAGACGCTAGGCGTTAGCCGAACAGGCTAAGCAAAGGCGACGAACCGAGCCGTTAGGCGAACACGTCGTACCCATAAACAAAAAACCCCAGCTTTTTCAAGCTAGGGTTTTTCAAAAGAAAGGCGACGACATACTCTCCCACAAAT
>CANGUZ010000060.1 GCA_947457255.1 Flavobacteriaceae bacterium | reverse complement strand
TTATGCTAGAAAAAACAATAAACCTCTTCGAAGTTATTGGTCCGATGAAGAGGCTATTACTCCACTCACATCATACACCATTGGCATTGATTCCATCGAAAAAATGCAACAAAAAATCTTGGAGAAACCTTGGCCTATTTATAAGATTAAATTAGGAACTTCTAATGATATTGAAATAGTTGAAAGCTTACGCAAAATTACCGACTCGGTTTTTAGAATTGATGCTAATTGTGCTTGGAATGCCGAACAAACGATTAAGAACAGCAGCATTCTCAAAGATTTGAATGTGGAATTTATTGAACAACCGCTGAAGGCTGATGATAGTGAAGGCATGAAAAAAGTAAAATCCGAATCCTATTTACCAGTAATTGCCGATGAGAGTTGCCAGAGAGAAACAGATATTTCCATTTGCAGTGAATTATTTCATGGAATTAACATCAAATTAATGAAATGTGGTGGAATTACTCCTGCATTACGAATGATAAAAGCGGCAAGAGAGAAGAACCTTTTACTTATGGCGGGTTGTATGACCGAATCGACAATTGGAATATCAGGATTAACTCAAATAGCATCTCTTTTAGACTATTTAGATGCAGATGGAGCCTTACTACTAAGTCAAGATATTGCTAGCGGTGTAACTTTTAATTTTGGAAATATTGTATATTCAAATTCATTTGGGACAGGGGCTAAATTATACACATAAATAATCAAAAAATGTTAATAACTTCAATGCTAAAAGGGCTATTTCTGCCTTAATATCATTCCTGTTTTCATATATTTGCGTGTTAGACAAAAAAAGACATTTTTACGATAATTTTATTATGAGCGACGAAATAAAAAAGAACAATTATTCAGCAGATAGTATTCAGGCATTAGAAGGAATGGAGCACGTTAGAATGCGTCCATCGATGTATATTGGAGATGTGGGGGTTAGAGGTTTACACCATTTGGTTTATGAGGTTGTCGATAACTCGATTGATGAGGCAATGGGAGGCCATTGTGATACTATTGGTGTTGCAATCAATGAAGACGGATCGGTAACTGTTGAAGATAACGGTCGTGGTATTCCAGTAGACATGCATAAGAAAGAAGGTATCTCTGCTTTAGAAGTAGTTATGACTAAAATCGGAGCAGGAGGTAAGTTTGATAAAGATTCTTATAAAGTTTCGGGAGGTCTTCACGGTGTTGGAGTTTCTGTTGTAAACGCTCTTTCAAAACGAATGAAGTCTACAGTTTTTAGAGACGGAAAAGTTTACGAACAAGAATATGAAAGAGGAAAATCAATATATCCAGTAAAACAAGTTGGTGAAACTACAAAGCGTGGTACCATGCAAACGTTTTATCCAGACGACCTTATATTTACACAAACTACTGAATTTTCCTTTGAAACTCTTTCAGCACGAATGCGAGAGTTATCTTTCCTTAATAAAGGTATTACCATTACTTTTACCGATAAAAGAGAGGTAGACAAAGATGGAAATTTTGTTCAAGAAGTTTTTCATTCTACTGAAGGACTGAAAGAATATATTCGGTATTTAGATGGAAACAGAGAACCAATTATTTCTCATGTTATTTCAATGGATTCTGAAAAGGGTGAAATTCCTGTTGAGGTGGCTTTGATATACAATACCAGTTATACAGAGAATATCTTTTCTTACGTAAACAACATCAATACGCATGAAGGAGGAACGCATTTACAAGGTTTTAGAACGGGTCTAACTCGTTCCTTAAAGAAGTATGCCGATGCATCTGGAATGTTAGATAAACTGAAATTTGAAATTGCTGGAGATGATTTCCGTGAGGGATTAACCGCTATTGTTTCTGTAAAGGTAGCCGAACCACAATTTGAGGGACAAACTAAAACTAAACTTGGAAATAGAGAGGTTGTATCTCCTGTAAGTCAGGCGGTTGCAGATATGATTGAAATTTATTTGGAAGAAAATCCAAACGATGCTCGAATCATTGTTCAAAAAGTAATTTTAGCTGCACAAGCACGACATGCTGCTAAGAAAGCACGTGAAATGGTGCAACGTAAAACCGTTCTTGGTGGCGGTGGTTTACCAGGAAAATTATCCGATTGTTCCGAACAAGATCCTGCAAAATGCGAAGTATATCTTGTAGAGGGAGATTCGGCAGGGGGAACTGCAAAGCAAGGTCGTGACAGAAATTTTCAAGCAATTTTACCATTAAGAGGTAAGATTTTGAATGTAGAGAAAGCCATGCATCACAAGGTTTTTGAAAACGAAGAGATTCGAAACATATTTACTGCTTTAGGAGTAACTATTGGAACTGCCGAAGATACCAAAGCTTTAAATTTAGAAAAACTTCGTTACCATAAAGTAATTATTATGTGTGATGCCGATGTCGATGGTAGTCACATTTCTACTCTAATATTAACATTTTTCTTCCGTTTTATGAAAGAATTAATCGAAGAAGGTCACGTTTATATTGCTGCACCACCTTTGTATTTAGTTAAAAAAGGAAACAAAAAAGAGTATGCTTGGACAGACAATCAGCGTGATATTGCAAATGAAAAAATGGGAGGTAGCGCAGCAATCCAGCGTTATAAAGGTCTTGGAGAAATGAATGCAGAACAATTATGGGAAACAACAATGGATCCTAATTTTAGAACCCTTCGTCAAGTAACTATAGATAGTTTAGCTGAAGCCGATCGTGTATTTTCAATGTTAATGGGTGACGATGTTCCGCCACGTAGAGAGTTTATCGAGAAAAATGCAGTATACGCAAATATCGATGCCTAAAAACGTTATGATTTGAGGTATATTTATTTATGCCTGAATTTTTTTTGAGGTTATGAAGAAAGCTCTCTTTTTTATTTTGTTTTTTTATAATTGTTGTTACTCGCAATCTTTTGACCCAAAGGTTTTAGAACATATAGATGAATTTTTTATTGATGCGGTTTTTTATGCAGATCAATTTATAACTCCAGCCACCGATGCAGCTGTTTATCAGTCGTCAGGTGGTTGGATTTTTTCTGCAAAAAAGAGGAAACGTTGGAGTACTACTTTCGGGGTACATTCTAACGTTTTTTTTGTTCCTAAAAGCGACAGAACATTTGTGCTAAATGATTCTGATTTTACTTTTCTAAAAATTCAAGGAGCTACATCGGCAACAATTCCTACTGCGCTAGGAAATGGAGAACAAATCAATATTGTTGATAGATACGGAGTTATTAATCCGAATTTTCCAATAGAAACCCCAAAAGGCATTAATGAAAACATAATCTTCTATCCACATCTTTCAGCTTCGATTTCAATAGGTTCCGGAACAGAATTAATTACCAAATTTGCCCCGAGAACAAAAATTAAAAGAGGAGAATACCAAGTTTACGGTTTTGGTTTAAAACATAACATAAGTCAATATAGTAAAGTTTTAGAATCAAATAATATTAATCTTGCAATGACTTTAAGCAATTCTATAGAAAATATAAGTTTTGATTTTCTAGACATTCGAACCAATTTTGGAACTCTCGGTATCAATAGAATTAACGGAAATGTAAATACTTGGCAGTTTCAAACCAATGTCTCAAAAGAATACAATAATTTTGAATTTATGCTAGGTTCTATCGTTAACAGCAGCGATTTTAAATATAAATTCTCAGGAGAAAAAGGGACTATTGATGAATTTATAAATTTTCCTGGAGGATCTTCTCAAGAATTTCTAAACGAAAAGCTAAAAGAAATTTACAAAACAAAAATTAACGCTATTTTTGAGCTTTCAGTAGCTTACAAATGGAATAGAATATTTTTTCAATCATCAATTGCGTTTAATAAATTTGTAAATACTAATTTTTCTATACATTATAAAGTAAATTAATTTTCTTTCTTTTGTAAAGATTTTAGGAAAAAAATAAAATTAAATAAATATAAACAAAAAACAACAACAAAATGAAAGTTACAATTGTAGGAGCAGGAAACGTAGGTGCTTCATGTGCAGACGTTATTTCTTATAGAGGAATTGCTAGCGAAGTGGTATTATTAGACATCAAAGAAGGGTATGCTGAAGGTAAAGCCATGGATTTGATGCAATGTGCTACAAACACAGGGTTTAATACACAAATAACAGGCGTTACAAATGATTATTCAAAAACAGCAAATAGTGATGTAGTAGTAATTACTTCAGGAATTCCTAGAAAACCAGGAATGACTCGTGAAGAATTAATCGGAATTAATGCTGGAATTGTAAAATCGGTTGCTGAAAATATTCTTAAATTTTCTCCTAACACTATTATTGTTGTTGTGTCAAATCCTATGGATACAATGACTTATCTTACCTTAAAAGCTACAGGTCTTCCGAAAAATAGAATTATAGGTATGGGTGGGGCTTTAGACAGTTCTCGTTTTAGATATTATTTATCAAAAGCTTTAAACAAACCGTCAAATGATATTTCTGCAATGGTAATTGGTGGTCATGGAGATACAACTATGATTCCATTAACCAGATTGGCATCTTATAATGGTATTCCGGTTTCTGAATTTTTATCTCAAGAAGCTTTAGACAAAGTTGCTGCCGATACTATGGTTGGTGGAGCAACTCTTACAGGATTATTAGGCACATCGGCTTGGTATGCTCCAGGTGCTTCTGTAGCGTATCTAGTTGATAGTATTTTAAACAATCAACACAAGATGATTGCTTGCTCAGTATTATTAGAAGGGGAGTACGGACAATCAGATCTTTGTATTGGAGTACCATGTATTATTGGTCGTAACGGAGTTGAGCAAATTTTAAATATTGAACTTAACGATAGCGAAAAAGAAAAATTTGCTAAAAGTGTTGATGCCATTCGAAACATGAATGCTGATTTAGCTTCGGTTTTATAAAATCAATTTATATTTATTAAAACGGTAATCTTAAATTTAAAGGTTACCGTTTTTTTTGTTTGAAAGATTTAAAAAAGTTCTATCTTCGCTTTTTAAAAAATTAAATATGAAATACATAACTCTTTGTCAATTAGTTTTATTAGTCGCTTTATCTTCTTGTTCTAATGATAGTTCATCTTCACAAGAAGTGCCAAAAGATGATGGCGTAGCAACCAACTTTTATCCAATAAAAGAAAGTAATTATTGGATTTATAAAACAGAAAACACCTCAGTTAATCCTAATACAACAGGTAGAGATTCATTATATATTGAAAAAGAAGTTCAAATTAATGGTTTTACGTACCAAAAAATGAAAACTAAATTCCTTCCAACTGGTTTTTATTGTGGGGCTTTAGAAAACAATGCTGTACGAGTAGATGGTAAAATGATTAAACTAACAGGATATCTATCTGTAAGTATTGTTGAAAGTTTACCAGTTGATTTTTCTGTTAATGATTTTGTTATTTTCAAAGAAAATGCAACTCCTTCAGAAGAGATTGGAAAAGTTTCTGGAACAATAGTTAATACCACGGCATTCCCAGGATATCCATTAACGATTAATTATATTCTATCTGCTAAAGAAGATGGCAGTCTAGCTACGTTTAAATCGAATAATGTTGATTATACTGATGTTAAGAAAGTGAAATTGGTTTTGAATGTAATTGTATCTGCTAAATTTGGTCAGTTATCATTAAATGTTATAGATAATCAAGATATATTAGTTTCTACACAATATTATGCCAAAAATTATGGTTTAATTAAAGCGGAAACTAGTATTAATTACAATTTAAATCCTGCAATTGGAGCATTTACAACAGTTGAATTCCCTTTATCTGGAAGTCAAAATAGTAATGATTATCTACTATTTAAAAAAACAAATTAGAGATTTAATTGGTTTTTCAATCAAACAATTATTTTATTTATAATACTTTTTCTTTTTTTAATATTAATCGATAAATTAATTGGTTAATCTACACCAGAATTATATATTTGCACGTTTTAAAAAATGATGCCGACTTAAATTCACTTTTAAGAAGGTATTTATTTTATTAAATCAACCATAAACTAAACAAACAGAATTAATTAATTTTTAGTAATAATGCAGAATAGAGGACTAGTTAAATTTTTCGCAATTTTATTTGCATTGGTAAGTATCTACCAACTTTCTTTCACTTTCGTATCTCATAATGTAGAGAACGACGCAAAAACTTTTGCAAATGGAAATTCAGAAAAAGAATTAAAATATTTAGATTCCATTGGAAAAGAAAAAGTATTTAATCTCGGATTTACAGACTTTACTTATAATGAAGTAAAAGACAAAAAAATCAATAAAGGTCTTGACCTTGAAGGAGGTATCAACGTGCAACTTCAAATTTCTGTAAAAGACATTATTAAAGGATTAGCTAATAATACTAAAAATCCAGTTTTTAACAAAGCGCTTGCCGATGCTACAGCAAACAGACAAGGAAATCAAGATTATATTGATGCTTTTTTCGAAGCTTTTGAAAAAGCCTCTGCCGGAACTGTTAAGCTAGCTTCGCCTGAAGTTTTTTCTAATAAAATCGTTGGAGACGAAGTAAACTTTAGAATGACTGACGACCAAGTTAAAAAAGTCGTTAGAC
>CANGUZ010000059.1 GCA_947457255.1 Flavobacteriaceae bacterium | reverse complement strand
TTCAACAGGTTTTGTTCCTGAAGTTACCCAAGCACAAGTTGCAGTATTAAAGGTTCTTGTTTCATAACACGCTAATGCAGTAGTTGGTTCAACAGGTTTTGTTCCAGAAGTTACCCAAGCACAAGTTGCAGTATTAAAGGTTCTTGTTTCAAAACACGCCAATGCAGTAGTTGGTTCAACAGGTTTTGTTCCTGAAGTTACCCAAGCACACGACACAGTATCAAAAGCTCTCGTTTCATAACATGCTAATGCAGTAGTTGGTTCAACAGGTTTTGTTCCTGAAGTTACCCAAGCACAAGTTGCAGTATTAAAGGTTCTTGTTTCATAACACGCTAATGCAGTAGTTGGTTCAACAGGTTTTGTTCCTGTAATATCCCAAGAACAAGTATTTGTGTTGAATGTTGCTGTTTCGTAGCAAGCTATTGTTGGTTTTGGAACCGATGGACAAATTACAGTTATATATACAACAGCCGTATCACAATTTGAGAAACTACCATTTTCACATATTTTGTAAGTAATAGTATAATTTCCAGATGGAGTTCCAGAAGGAACAGTTATTTGTCCATTAGTGGCATTAACAAAAGGAACTAGACCTCCATTGATAGGATTAGCAGGACTAAGAATCGTTAAAGTAACTTGACTTGTACTTGTTTGATTTCCATTTAAAGTATCAGGACCATTTCCGTTGTTATTAAATACATTACCTAAATTTAAATTTCCAGTTAAGCCATTTACACCACTAAAAGCATCATCATTAGCTTCTATTTTTTTACATTTTGAGATCGTAAATGGGAAACGACATTCACTATTTCCTGGAGGAATTGCATAATAATTTACTGTCGATCCGTCTACTAAAGGGAAAGGATTAGTTTCTGTATATTGAATAGACGACATGGTTACTGGATAAGTATTATAAAAAAGAGATCCAGCTGGAAAGTTAGAAGCTATAGCTGATGGTGTTACAAGATTAGTTCCGTTGCAATACGAAAAGTTTCTTACCAATGGTGCATTTTGACAGTTTGAAGCAACATAACTTGCTCCGTTAATTCCTACTGATAATGCTTGGGCAATTGGTTGTCCAAGGCAAGCACCATTTGAAGTATACCCTTGAATTAATTTAGTTCCAGTAAAAGCGATACGAGTTGTTGCACCTATACCTGAAGCTGTTCCTTCAACAAAGATGGTAGTTCCGCAGCTTGCGTTGCTTAAAATTTGACAATCAAGAGTTGCTTTTATTTTGAAACTTAATTTTGCTAAAAGAGTATTAGGATTTGCTGGGTAAGGCAACTTGCCAAAATCCCAAACAATAGAACCTGTTGCTCCTAAAGTAGGGTCAAAAGAAATAGTATTTGGTGTTGGAAGGGGAGAAAATAGAATCGTTCCTACTGCACTTCCAGCTACATAAGTTGCATTATAAGGAATAGGTACAACTATTTTGTAATTATCAATTGCTTCAGTACCTAGGTTTTTTACGTCTACATTTAAAGCTATTTCTTGCCCCGGTAATGAAGTATATGGTTGCGAAGTTACAGGAACATTATTAATTGATGTGGCAGTTAGTACTCCTTCTACTTCTGGTATATAAGCATCTACAGCCATAGCAATGGCAAAAATTGAATAAGTGTCACCATTATTAACGGCAGTACCATATTTAAATTTAGTAGAAGTTTGATTATGACCTATAACTAAGTTTCCAGTATTTGGAACATTAAACATACTAATATCAATACCCGTATTGTTCTGCAAATTTGGATTTCTAAAAGCACCTCCGGTATTTATAGAAGAGTTAAAGAAATTAGTAGAAGAGTTTCCAGAGTGATTTAAACTTAAAAAACTAGCATCACTCTTTTTTTGAATTTGAAAATAATCACCTGTAAATGAAACGTCACCTTCACTAGCCATTAATCCTAATTTTACTCCAACATCACCTGTTTGTACTGTGTTAAATCCAGCAACATCTAACTCAAAGCCTGATGAGTTTCCTGCTTGAACATAGGCATATCCATCAAAAATTGTAACATCACGGTATTTCATTTTAGCATTTTCATACACTACAATTATACCCCATCCACCAGAATAACCAGTTCCACCAGGATTTCCTTCTAATAGAGCAATGTCTGCAGCAAAATATTCACCAATACCATTTTGTTTTACATAAGTAGTGATTTCTTTGTATGCAGAGAAAATGTCATCATTTGTTCCTCCAGTTGGATAATAAATATCACTAGCATTAGCAGTAAACTGAGTATAAGTTGATGCGTTAGGTCCTTTCAATGAAATAACTCTTTTATCATAACTTTTAGTCAAAGTAGTAAACGCGGGAATTGTTCCTGAAACATTGATTAAAGCAGATGATGTGTTTTGAGTATTTGTAGTGCTCAAATTAGTAGCAGCACTTCTTATTAATTTATTGATTTTTATAGTAACGCTTCCATCAGTAATGCTGAATGGAGTTGTTAAAGTTGCTTCAGTATTAGCACCATTCACAGTAACCGGTACATTTGTTTCTATCCCATTATTTACCTTTACAGTAACTCTGTTGGTAGCACTACTGTTGTAAAAATTAAACACATAAGTATTGCCATTACCAGTAAAAGTATAAATAGGGTTTCTGTTTGAGTTACTTGGATTGTTTCTAGTAACAGACAAAGCATAATTTGTATTGGTAATATTATCATCATGTTCTACAGTCAAATTAGTATTGATGGATTGTGTACCATTTGGAATTTGTTTAGTAGCAGTAAAAGTATTATTTGGAGATGATTTTCCTGTCCAATACAAACCTGCATAAACTATATTAGAACAACTTGGTACAGCACCGTTCTCTGTAGATAAAGCTAAAGTAGCAGACGATGAATTCCAAGTATTTGGATCATTATCAATATCTACATATTGCATTATTTGGCCGTTGTTGTTTTGTCCGTTGCTATATACAGGAATTGTTAAGTTTGTATTCCCTAACATGGTAAAATCGCCTTTTACATTGTATATAGTCTTACCAGTAGAAAATTGGGAAGTCCTTTGTTTAAAAGGAACTGCAACTTGAGCATTTGTAGTAATTGTTGTTGCTAATAAGAAACCAATTAATACAATTAGATACTGAAGTTTGACGTTTTTCGATTTGAAGTATATATTTTTCATAATAATTTAATTTATCAATAATTATTGACTTTTGTCACCGTTTTCAATCGTATAGAATACTGTATATTTTTCATCATAGTTACGAATCATTTTAGATAGTATAGATTCGTTAATAATTACACTAGAATATATATGAACATATTTTAATTTTTTAAAACTTGAAAAAACAGACAAATCAATAGTAGAATTTATCTCGTTCGGATTATTGATTTTGATGGTTACAATTTCAATATTGTTTTTTAATAAATTTGAATTGTTTAATCTATTTAAGTTTTGAAAATCTACAAAGAAGCTTTTGGGATTTTCGCCTAAAGTTTTTACCTCACTTGAATTGAAATAAATAGATGGTTGATTGTCATAGAGTAATTTCTCCAAATTTGTTTTTTCAGGTTTACTTTTTCTAGCTGAGGAATTTTTATTTTTTAAGGTAGAAATAAAAGTCTTAACCTCCATAATTTTTGGAGTATCTTCATCAATTTTTCTAGTTTGACCTGAAATAGTAACATTATAAAATAAAATTATTAACAATAAAAGTAATCGTTTCATAACTAAAACAGCTGGTTTCTCAAACAACATGAGAGTATTGAGATGATTGATAAATTGGTTCGGTACATTTGTTTTCATGATACTTTATTTTAACTTATTTTTTGCTTTACTAAAACTGCACTTAATTAATATTATTTTTTATGTCTTTTTTGACTTAAATCAATTTTTTTACATTTCAAATCTATATTAAATATTGTTATCTGCAAAATAAATGTCCGATAAAATGCATAAAATGACGATAAAATACATATTTAGTGCTATATTGTAATATTATAGCTACAATAATTTGTATTATTTATTGAGTTTTTTGATTTATGTTTATTTTATAAAGTATATTTTTTTAGTATACTTTTTTATATTATGAAGTAATTTAAAATATAAAAAATAGAATAGTAGTATTAATTCTATTTAATCACGAGTTACATTGTTAAGCATGTTTTATTCAATTACATTAAAATAACATAAAAAAAAGCCGTCTCAAGTGAGACGGCTTCATTAACCTTTACTAACTTATTTCAAATATCTACAACGCAGTAATAATAAATTCACTTCTTCTGTTAGCTTGATGTTCTTCTTCCGAGCACTTCACTCCGTCGGCGCATTTGTTTACTAATAGTGTTTCACCATATCCTTTTCCGATTAGACGACTAGCGTCAACTCCGTTAGTAACCAACCAAGCTACAGTAGATTTAGCTCTTCTATCAGATAGTTTCTCATTGTATTTATGCGTTTGACGACTATCAGTATGCGAACGCACATCAATTTTCATATTAGGATATTGTTTCATTACATCTAATATTTTTTCTAATTCAAGTGCTGCATCGGGTCTAATATTCCATTTGTCTAAATCAAAGTAGATAATCTTAATACCAAAAGCTTTTGCTAAATCATCACCAACAGTAACAGGTTTTACTTTTTTCTCTAACTGAATAGGGAAGTCTGTTTTTCCGTTTGAAGTAGGAATAGTAACTTTTTGTTCTTTAGTTTCATACAATTCTTTTTCGGCTCTAATGTAATATGATTTACCACATTCTACATCAAAAGTGTAAAAACCTTTATCGTCTGAAAATACTTCTTTAATGGTGTTGAATTTATCATCCAGCAAAGTAACTTTAGTATTAGCAAGAATTTCACCCGTTTCTAAATCAGTCACAATTCCAGATAAAACTTGTTCGCAAACCAGTTTTCTTGTTTCTAGGAATTTGTAAATGTCATCATAGCCTTTACCGCCTTCTCTGTTCGAAGTTAAAAATCCTTTTCTAGTTTTAGTATCAATTAGATAGGCAAAATCATCTTGGGGAGAGTTTGCTGGCGCACCAATATTTATAGGTGCTTTGAATGATCCATCGGCGTTCATTCTAGACATAAAAATGTCTAGTCCACCAATTCCAGGATGACCATCAGTGGCAAAATACAATTCGTTTTCATTTGTAATAACAGGAAACGACTCTTTTCCTTCGGTGTTAATAGCGGCTCCAAGATTTTCAGGAGTTCCAAAACTACCATCAGCATTTAAAGCCACTTTCCAAATATCAGATTGACCATAGGTTCCGGGCATATCCGAAGCAAAATACATTGTTTTTTCATCAGCACTCAATGTTGGATGCGCCACACTATAACCGTCATTATTAAATGGCAATTCCTGAGCATTATTCCATTTTCCTTCTTTTAAAGTAGCTTTATAAATTTTCAGTAAAGTAATTTTATTAGCATCTTTACCTTTTTTACCATTATTAAAATTATTTCGGGTAAAATACATGGTTAGTCCATCTTTAGTAAAAACAGGTGTTGATTCGTGAAATCTAGAATTGATATTTTTAGCAAATTTTTCAGGAACAGTAAGACTATCTTCAGTAACACCAGGAGCATCTTTAGGAGTAATATCAGCTGAATACATATTGGTAAAATATTGATTGCTCCATTTGTGCTTTCTTTGAGAAAAGCTTCCTGTGTCACGAGAAGAAGTAAAAATCAATTTATTTCCAGCATAGGCACTACCATAATCAGAATAAGCTGAATTGATACCAGCATCTTTTATAATGTATCTTCCAGAATTGGCCTTAATGATATCCATATAATTTTGCTTGTCATTAAAAATTTTACCTCTTAAATCTTCACTGGATTTTTTGTTGAAAAGCACTAACATTTGATCTGCTTTTGCATATTCACCAATAGATTTTAACGATTGCGCATATCTGTAATAATACTCAGGAGCCACTTCTTCGTTCATTGCAAATAACTCACCATACCATTTGGCAGCTTTTTCTAAATTAGCATTAAAGTAGTAGGCATTGGCTAATTTCTGAAACAAATCGGCTGATTTATATCCTTTTTCAGCAATACGTTCGTAAGTTTTAGTAGCATCTATATAGGCGAATTTGTCGTATTCTTTATTCGCTTTTTTTACCTTAGTATTTTGAGCCTGCCCAGCGGAACATAAAACACTCAAAAACGTTATAAATAGGATTACTTTATTTTTCATGATGTTTCGGATTTAGAAGAATCGAGGGGATATAATTTTATTGAAGTTGCTGAATAATTCGTAACGTAAGAATATCTCATGAGAACCTCTATTATAATTTTTTAAGTTTGTTCTCTCTAAGTCATATCCATAACCTATATATAAACCATCACTCACTTGAAAACCAGCTAAAGCACTTACTGCTGCATCCCAACGATAGGCTGCTCCAAGTACGAATTTTTGACTGAACATGAAGTTAGCAGATACATCTACTTGAAGTGGTGCGCCTTCTACTAATTTAGTAAGTAGGGCAGGTTTGAATTTAATCTCACTATCTAAATCAAAAACATGACCCGCTATTAAATAGTAATTGATTTTTTCTCTAAAGATAGCAACTTCATCCGCATTATATTGTTTTGATTCAATAAAATTAGGAACAGATAAACCTATATAACTTTTATCGGAATGGTAATAGATACCTGCACCAATATTAGGAGAAAATTTATTCAAATTTTGAAACTGAGCATCACCTTGGTCTTTAGTAGATAATTGTGATACATTTAAATTAAAAAAGTTACCTGTTGCTTTTGCACCAAATGATAATTTGTAATTTTCAGAGGTTTGAATGGTATAGGATACGTCTGCTGATATTACATTTTCTTCAGTAGGGCCAATTCTATCATTTATAAAAGACAAACCTATACCTAAATTACTATCGTTTATGGGTGTGTTTAGTGATAATGCATTGGTAACCGGTGCACCATCTAATCCAACCCATTGGGTACGATGCAATCCAAATATACTCATAACTCCTCTCGATCCTGCGTATGCTGGATTGATATTGATGGTGTTGTACATATACTGCGTAAATTGTGCATCTTGCTGTGCATGACTTACTACAGCTGTAAACATCAGTACGAAAAATACTATTTTTGTTTTCATTAGATTCCTGTTTTAACCTGAGGGTTGTAAACCCTCAGGAGTTAGATTTGAGTTTGGTTATCTTGTTAGGTATAAATAGCCGTCTT
>CANGUZ010000058.1 GCA_947457255.1 Flavobacteriaceae bacterium | reverse complement strand
TCCCAACTCCCAACTCCTAACTTCTAACCCCCAACCCCCAACCCGCAACTCCCAACCCCCAACCCCCAACCCCCAACCCGCAACCCCCAACCCGCAACCCGCAACCCGCAACTCCCAACTCCTAACTTCTCTCTTCCCCATACCTTAAGCATACCAAAGGCATAGATAAAGCATACATAGTGTATATGGAGTGTATATAAAAGGCATTACCGATAAAATAAAAAAGGTAGAAAAAAGTAATTAACAATTTATCAAGTTCTTTTACTCAAAATTTTGAAATTAAAATTTCAAGAGAAGTATTTAATTAGTTTAATTAACTTAATTTAAAGTATTGATTAGCAATTATTTAAAATTAAAAATAGTGTTTTTTTCTACTTTTTACATAAAATAAATGAAAAGAAGAGGAAAAAACAAAATTGTTATTAATAATTATAGAGTAATTTTTGTTAATAAGTTCGTTTGCAAGCCAATACAATACATTATAAATTTGTAATGTAATCCCCAAATATACAAAAACATGAAAAAGAGAAAAAGAAACTTAACTTACTTACTTATTAATGCTAATGGAAAAAATTCCACCTAGACTATGCATAAGGTCTAAAGATATATCAAACATTACTGGCTATTCCATGAAAAAATCTCGTGAGGTTCTAAAAAATATTCATAAGTTATATAAAAAGGAGGAACATCAAATCGTTACCATTCACGAATTTTCAAAACACATTGGAGTACCAGTAGAACAAATTGAGCCCTTTATCAATTAATGCTGTTCAAAACAGCCAGCAGTCCAAATAAACCTACATTCACTATCGGATGCTAATCTTCGGCTCCAGTAGTTTCTCAATAGACTTATCGGGTAGCAGTCAGTCGTTTTCACTACAAAAATAGGCCATAGCCAATACTGTTTCACTATACCTAGCGAAAGTACATCTCAAAAGAATTCCAGAATAATATAGTATTAGGTCTCGGTTCACAAAATAATTCGTGTTAATTGGTGTAATTCGTGGTAGAAAAAAGGTTTTATAACTTTATCAGACTTCTGGTTTACCAACAAAATTTATAAATTTCAAATACTTAGTGGTTTAGTTCCACATCTTACACAAAAGCGCAGCAAACAAACGAAGTAAAAGGCAGTGTTTCTAATCCTAAATAGCCATTAACTGCGCTATTCCCAGAGGGGACACACGAGCGTTAGCGACTAGCGAAGCAAATCTGGGCAAAAGAAAATCATATCGGCTTTCAGTGGTTAGCGCAATGGCACCCCTCTCCTTTGGAGAGGGGCTGGGGGTGAGGATAAGTAGCATTTACAGTAACTCCAATCCCATTAAGAACTAAATAAAAAAACAAAACCTTGTAACTCTAGGAATTACAAGGCTTTTTGTGGAGTCGGGGAGAGTCGAACTCCCGTCCAAACAAGCAACTAAAGAGCTTTCTACACGCTTATTTCCTGTTTGGGTTTTCGACGTTGGGCTAGGACAGAAACAACCACCAAACGCTTAGCTTCTTAATTTCGAAATCCACCCGAAGCTTATGGAAATCTAGGTTTATTTTTACGATTCCTCTTAACCAACCGCCACAAACCAAGGCTTTTGAGAGAAATCTCACTTTCCTACCTGGTAGGACGTGGCTAATCTTACTATAATTCAGATTATGCAGCAAGAGCGTAGTTTCCTTCGCCGTGTAAGTGTTTTGAAACCTTTTATTAACGAGAATTGTCCCAGTTCTCGACGTGCTTACTTTTCAATTCGACTTGCTGTCAAAACCAGTCGACCCCATTTTCAATTATTAATTGTAAAAAAATAAACAAGTTAGATATAATTAACGTCAGTTCGAGTGTTTTTTGTGTAGTAAAACGGAACAAAAAATGTATCGAGAACCTTTTTAATTCTAATTTTTCTCTTCATACCCACCGGAGTGAAAATGCTCAGATACTTTTCTTACCCAAACTTTGGGCGAAATGCAATCGTGCTCACGAAGAATTAGTATCAAAAACTAATTACACCCAATTTGTTATGTATAATTAACAATTGGAGTGCAAATATAAATATAAATACGGGATTTTTAGGTTAATGAAATTGTAAAATATACCATAAAAAAATAGTGACTTTTCGATAAGCTCACTAACATTTAAAAATGGAACATAAATAGCACCGATTAGACCGATTACACTGATTATTATATAAAAATCAGTTTAAAGTAGTTTAAATCAGTATCATCCTTGTTCCAATTTACATTTTGGCAAAGCTAACGATTCGTGATACACGTCACTTCGAGGTTTAATTTTTTACAAAAAAGCAATATGAAATGACGTAACAAAACGAAAATGTTCTTAGGATGCCTCGCCCATAGACTGTGGCAGACGGGCACCCACTTTTAGAAGATTCTGAAAAAATCCAACGCTGTTTGAGTGTAGCGAGTTCGTTGGATTTCAGAATTGAGAAAATAGTGGGTCGTCGAACAGTCAAGGGCTAGCGTTTTTTGTTTCTTTTTTGGGCAATGCAAAAAAGAAAAATAAAAAACACATATTCTATCAATAAATAGAATCTTAATTAAAAAAACAACAGTGTTTTTTATCACAATTATATTATTTAATTGAAAATCAAATAATTAGTACAAAACGTCAATGGTAGTGTGAAGCGTATCGAGAAGTTTAGTTCAGTTTTACTGCAAAAAAAGCAATCAAATTGCCGTTTTCAGTAATTACAACCTATGGATTTAAATAATTGACCATTATCAATTATCCATAAACAATTAAAAACTACTCTTCGTCATTAAATTCGAAAGGATAATCTCCAAAAAGCGGTGCCAATTTCCTAACCGAATATACATTTTTAGTAAACTTATTAGACAAAGCAATAATGGTAACGCCTTCTTTTCCTAGGGAAATGAAAGAAGAGGTGTTTCCGTGCCACCAACCGTTATGAAAATAAAATTTCTGACCCGTTTCCCATTCTATCATGCGAATGCCCAATCCATAGTTTTTTGTGCCTTTGTGCTCGTTACTGTATCCTTTATAAATTTTTGCTCTCAACTCAGGGTTTAAAAAAGAGGGCGCATTTCTGGCTAAATCAAATTGTAGTAAATCACTTGGTGTAGAATAGATATTCTTATCACCATAAATGCCATCTAAATAATCAAAGGCCAGCTCCATATTATTTCCTTTGTAGGAGGGAGTAACTCTTTCTTTGTCTTTATCAATGTCAAAAACAAAAGTATGGTTCATTTTTAAGGGCTTAAAAATCATTTGTTGCATCGCTTCGCCAAAATTCAATCCAGTTACTTTTTCAATAATTAAAGCCAACATCGCATAATTGGTATTGCAATAACAAAATCTTTTATTAGCAGGCGATTCTAATTGAATATTTTTTTCGGTAAAAAGGGTTAGGATATCTTGATTGGTTAATGTTTTTTTACGATCCCAAACTCCTTTTTCTTCTGTAAAATAGGCATAATTCCTTAAGCCACTGCGGTGATTCAATAAGGTCTCTACAGTAATATCTGGATAAGGAAAACTTTTCAAAATAGTATTTACTTTCTGATTCAAATCAATTTTACCAGCATCAATTAATAGTAAAACGGCAGTTGCTGTTAGTACTTTACTCACTGACGCAATATGTAGCGGAGTCTCTTTAGTGATGGGTTCTTCGGTTTTTCTGTTGCCAATGCCTTGGTATCTTTCATAAATAATCTCCCCATTTTTAGCAACCAGAAAACTCAAATTGCTATTTTCATTTCGCCAGTATTTTTCACAATACTTTTCTACTGCTGCTTTTTTGCTAGAGGTATAGTTAGTAGTAACTGCTGGATAATCTACTTTGGATGGCTTCATCATTGGCAATCCGCTTTCAGACAGTTCTGAATCTATAGTATCGGTTTTATCTTGTTTGGTGCAGCCAATGGTTAGCAGGCATAAAAAGAAGAATATATGTTTTGAGATGGTAGATGGTATTGTCATTGGTTATAACTTAAAACACAAATATAACCAAAGTAATATTTTATTATTAGAATGCTTTGTTAACTGTTATACACTATTTATTAACTTTTTTCTTCCCATCCGTTTTCTACAATCAATAGTCTATTTTTAATTAAAAAGTTTTGAAAACGATATAGTAAAGGTGTACATTTGGTCTCAAAATACAGATACTTAAATAGAAAATGAAGTTTGGAATTATAAAAGAAAGAAAAAATCCTCCTGATAGAAGAGTTGTTTTTACTCCTGAGGAATTAGTCCGATTAAAAAATACCTATCCAAATGTTGAAATAAAAGTAGAAAGTTCAGATGATAGAGTTTTTTCAGATAAACAATACGCAGACTTAGGGATTGAAGTCACAAATGACATTTCAGATTGTGATATTTTTTTCGGTATAAAAGAGGTGCCAGTGGAAGCCTTAATCCCTAATAAAAAATATTTTTTCTTTTCTCACACTATCAAAAAGCAGCCTCATAATAGAAAGTTGCTTCAGGCCATCTTAGCCAAAAATATCGAATTGTATGACCACGAAACGATTGTAGATAAAAACGGCAATCGACTAATAGGCTTTGGAAAATATGCAGGATTAGTAGGAACCTACAACGGTATACGAGCCTTTGGAATAAAATTCGAACTATTTAATTTGCCAAAAGCTGAAACACTTTCGGGTAAAGAGGCATTAATTGCAAAGCTAAAAAGACAAATTTTGCCACCTATCAAGATTGTGGTAACAGGTTGTGGAAAAGCAGGTTCTGGCGTGAAAGAAATTCTTGACGGAATTAAAATCAAGCAAGTTACTGTCGAAAATTATTTAACTAAAATATATTCCGAACCCGTTTACGTTCAGATAGATGTTTTAGACTATAACAAACGAATAGACGGTCAGATACTAGGAAACACTGATTTTTATAAAAACCCTACAGCTTATGTTTCTAACTTTGATAGATTTACAAAAGTATCAGACATTTATTTCGCTGCACATTTTCATGCGAATGAAGCTCCAGCTATTCTAACACAACAAATGCTTCAATCTAAAGATTGTAAAATAAAAGTAGTGGCAGATATCTCTTGCGATGTAAACGGTCCTATTGCGTGTACAATTCGTTCTTCAACAATAGCGGAACCATTTTACGGTTATTTACCCATAGAAAACAAAGAAGTGCCTTACACACATCCTGCTGCAATTGTGGTTATGGCTGTTGATAATTTGCCTTGCGAGTTGCCAAAAGACGCCAGTGAAGGCTTCGGAGAAATGTTTATGGAACATGTGGTTCCTGCATTTTTTAATGAGGATAAAGACGGAGTTCTTTTTAGAGCCATGATGACTGAGAACGGCAAACTAACGGAAAGATTTAAGTATTTGCAAGATTATGTTGATACGGAATAAGAGTATTGATTTTATATTAAATGAGATTATATTTGTTCGATAAAACTATTATATTGAAATTCAATTCTGCTAAAATAGTATTCTTTATTCTCTTTTCTTTGAATGTTTTTTCACAAGAACTACTTCCGTTTGTTGAGAATTATAGTAAGTATAACTATCAAGGAGACAATCAAATATGGAGTTTATCTCAAGGAAAAGATAACGCCATGTATTTTGCTAACAATCATTATCTTCTAAGATATGATGGAGTAAAATGGGAAAAGTATACACTCCCTAATAAAACTATTATACGCTCTGTTTTAGTTATTGGAGACAAAGTGTATACAGGTTCTTATAAAGAGTTTGGCTATTGGTATAGAAAAAATGGGAAGATGATTTATTTTTCCATTTCTAACAGAAATAAAACCTTTAAAGATACCGGTAATGAAGAAATCTGGAAAATTGTTCAATTAAACAATAAAATATATTTCCAATCATTTAATGAAATTTATATTCTTGAAAATGGAAAAATCAGCGATATAAAGTTGCCCTTTCAAATTTCGTATTGTTTTCCTGTAAACGGAGAATTATTTTTAGCATCAATAAATGATGGTGTTTTCAAGTTACACGGCTCTAACTATAAAAAGATTGAGAATTGGAGTATTCTAGAAGGTAATGTTGTCCATTCTATTGAAAATATTGGCAATAAAGTGTACATATTCACTCAAAAAAACGGTGTTTTTGTAGCTGATGAATCTGGAATACATATTTGGGATAATGCACTAAATACAACACTAAAAGGGGCTATAATTAATTGTGCAAAATTCTTAAATCAAGACAAACTTATTGTCGGAACCGCTAGCGAAGGGGTGTATGCTATAGACATGAAAAACAATTCCTATATCAATATCAATAGGAATAATATGTTAATGAATAATTCGGTACTAAGTATTGCCTTTGATAAAGAAAATGATTTATGGTTAGGATTAGACAACGGAATTGCCCACATAGAAATCAATTCTCCAGTTTCTATTTTTACAGATAATACAGGAACATTAGGATCTGTTTATTCTGTTGCAACAACTGATAAGGGATTCTTAATGGCATCGAATCATGGTATTTTTAATTACGAAAACAACAAATTGTCACTATTACCAGATTCGAAAGGGCAAGCCTGGAACATCACAAAAATTAATAATCAATATGTAATTGGTCATAACGAAGGCACTTTTCTATATAAAAATAATACATTATTAAAAATTAATGGTGTTAATGGCGGTTGGAATTTTACGAAGAGTAATTTGAATTCAAACTTTCTGCAAGCTACCTACAGCGGAGTTAATATTTATAAAAACGAAAATGACTTTTCTCAATATACTCAGATAAAAGATTTCTATAAACCCATTAAGTATGTCGCTCAAAATAAAATGAATGAAATATGGGCAGCCGATAATTACAGGGGATTGTATCGAGTTCTATTTGATGAAAAGTACAATACCAAGAAAATCATAAATGTTGCTCAACAGAATGCGATTTCAAATGATTTTGGAGTGAAGCTTTTTGAGTTTAGAAATGAAATTTTATTTTTCATAAATAATACGTGGTATAGCTATAATTCGATAACCAATTTATTAGAAAAAAACCACCTCTTTAATTCCAATTTTAAGAATATTTCTGATATAGTAGCCATTGATGATAACAATTTTGTAGTACTAAAATCAGGCTTGTTGTATATCATTCATTTGAGCGAGTCTAAATTTATTTGGAACCTAATACAAGAAAAATATTATAGAGGCAAACTCATCAATGATAACCTTAAAATTTTTAAGAATCAAGAACAATATTTACTTAATCTTGACGACGGTTTTATTGTTTTACAACTCAAAAAGGGGAAAGTTTTTGTTCCGAACATTAAAGTTGAAGCCTATAATAATAAAGAATTAATTCCTAATCAATCCAGTATAAAATACAATACGGAATTGAAATTGCATATAGTTTCAGGAATTTACGGCTCAAACAAGCCTAATTTATTTTATAAAATAGACGACCAAAAGCAGCTAATTCCAACCAAAGAAGGGTCTTTAGTATTCAATAATTTAAACAGCGGTTCTCATAAAATTGTCATTTATTTCAGTGACGGAATTACCCTATTT
>CANGUZ010000057.1 GCA_947457255.1 Flavobacteriaceae bacterium | reverse complement strand
TTCAAAACGATATTAATGAATTAATCATAATGAATTTTTTAAATACTTTAATATTATGAACAAATTGATTAACAATTTAACACTGCTAACAGATTGTTTGTTGATCATTTTAAATATTTAAAAATCAATAATTTATAAAAAAATGCGGATAATACATATAAAAAAAATCAACCATAAAAACTAAAAAAACGAATTATTTACAATTTTAGATTGATTTTAAATAAAAAATAAAAAAAACGGAGAAAAAAAGGATGAATTTAAATTCAAATTTGAATAATTAAAATGAATATTGAACTAAATAAATTGATTTAAAAATAAAAATGGTATCATTTCTAATACTATCCTATAAAATTTCTAATATTATAAACAACAATAACATTTTTTTGATTAATGTAAAGTTGCTTTCTATTTTCTTGATTTTTCCTTTTGATTATAGAAATCACAAAAGGCTCGCCGTCATCATTTCGGCATTGAAAAGTATAAATTTCGTCATTTTCATTTTCTTGAACTTTCTCATAATTCATAATTTCATAAAGCTGAATTTCTTGAGAATAAATTACAATTCTATTTTTAGTAGTATCTAAAGTAATAATTATTGAAGCGTCTTGTAAATCAGACCATTTACCCCAATTTCCTTTTTCGTTTTTTTCTAAAACACTAAAACCTGTGGTTTGAAATTTGTAGACTTGACAATAGGATTGTTGAATAAATGTTGTCAAAAACAAGAATAGTATTATTTTTTTAATTGATTTCATTGTATAAATTAAGTGTCCAAAAATAGTAAATTAAAAGCTAATTCTTTTTAAATCATTTTTCGAAATCTCAAATTCAGAAACTAAGTCATGTACAATATCGTTTACTGATTTTATTTCATGAATTAATCCTGCAACTTGACCAATCTCTAATTCGCCTTCAATCATATCGCCTTCAAACATACCACGTTTTGCTCTTGCCCGTCCCAACAACTCTTTCAGTTCTTCTTTTGTGCCACATTTTGCATATAATTGTTGAATATCTTCAAAAAATTTGTTTTTAATTAATCGAACAGGTGCAAGCTCTTTCAATGTCAATTGTGTGTCACCTTCTTTGGTTTCTACAATCTTATTCTTGAAATTTTCATGCGATGACGACTCTACCGAAGCTGCAAAACGACTCCCTATCTGAACACCATCTGCGCCTAAAATCATAACGGCAAGCATTGCTTTTCCGGTAGCAATTCCACCAGCGGCAATCAAAGGTATTGTAATTTGTTCTTTTACCATCGGAATTAAAGTAAGTGAAGTCGTTTCTTCTCTTCCATTATGTCCGCCAGCTTCAAAACCTTCTGCAACTACCGCGTCTACTCCTGCTTCCTGTGCTTTTAAAGCAAATTTAGAACTGCTCACAACATGTACAACTGTAATTCCGTTCTCTTTTAAATATGAAGTCCACGTTTTGGGATTTCCTGCTGAAGTAAATACAATTTTTACCCCTTCATCGACAATAATTTTTATAATTTCATCGATATTTGGATACAACATTGGTACATTTACTCCAAAAGGTTTATCTGTAGCTTTCTTGCATTTTTGGATATGCTCTCTCAATACTTCAGGATACATCGACCCTGCACCAATTAGTCCCAAACCACCCGAATTGCTTACAGCACTTGCTAATTTGTAGCCACTATT
This sequence comes from Flavobacteriaceae bacterium, assembly GCA_947457255.1. Lineage (GTDB taxonomy): Bacteria > Bacteroidota > Bacteroidia > Flavobacteriales > Flavobacteriaceae > Flavobacterium. Next base: position 6,720 of record CANGUZ010000057.1, on the reverse strand, counting down.
CCAAATCATTCCACCTTGAATTATTGGGTATTTTATATTAAAAAGTTGAGTGATTTTATTCATTATTGTTTCACTATTTTTCCTGATTGAGAATGCGTATTTGAGGTAAGATTATAGAAATAAATTCCAGAATTTAAATCATCTAAAAAAATACTTTTATTTTCTTTTGAAATCTCTTTTTCAAAAACCTTTTGACCTAAGTTATTATAAAAGGTGACATTAGCATTTTCAAATCCATTTGGAAACGAAATTAAGATTTTATCTTGTGCAGGATTTGGATAAAAAACAAATTCTTTTTTTAAAAACTGTTGTTTGCCTAAAGCATTATTTAATGCCAGATTAAAATCTGGAATTCCATATCCTAACTTTTCATTTGGAGTAGTAAATATACTTGACGAATGTTTAATTAAATCAACAATCTCTTTATTCGTTTTATCAGGCAATGCTTGCCAAAGACTTGCTACCATTCCAGCAATTATTGGCCCAGAAAAAGAAGTTCCGTTAGCAGTAGTGATAGCTCCATTGGTATTAGATAAAACCGATTGCTGTCCTTGAGCAACAACATCTGGCTTTACTCTTCCGTCATAAGAAGGGCCTTGAGAGCTAAATGACGCATAATTTCCTGTTGCATCAATGGCTCCTATTGCAAGTGCATGAATAGCATCAGCAGGAGCTGATATATAACGCCATGCTTTTGAGCCTTGATTTCCAGCAGAAACTACACAAACGATTCCTCGACTAAATGCGAACTCAACTCCTTTTGAAATAAAAGTTGAAGAACCATTCATATCATTATAAGTAAAATCATAATTAGGATTATCGAATTGGGTATACCCTAATGATGTTGTAATAATATCGACTCCTAATCTATCTGCCTCTTCGGCCGCTTCAACCCAAAATGATAATTCTAGTGGACTCTCATTTTTATCATCCTCAGTAATAAACAAATAATAAGAAGCGTCTGGTGCTGTTCCAACCAATTGATTTTCTAGAAAGCCACCCATAGTTGAAAGAACCAATGTCCCGTGAGAATCGCCAGAATAAAAATCTATATTTCTGTTTACGTAATCATAACCTCCTAAAAGTTGATTATTATTTCTTAGTCTTTTAAAAGTTTCTGCTGAATTTACACCAGGAAACCCTGCATCCATAACTGCAATTATTTTTCCTGAACCCGTATAGTTTTGTTGATGCAATAAATGTCCATTTAACATTTGAATTTGATTAGCTGAACTGGCATAATTAAAAAAGGACTCCGTTTCATAAGTTTTACTAATTTTCTTAATACGTTTTGGAGCTGTAACTTTTCCCGTAGTATTCAAATTTCTATTAGCAAAATCAATACGTTCAACAAAGTTTAAAGTTTTAAGTGCTTGGATGTCGGATTGCAATCCTTGAACATGAATAGCATTAAACCACTTCGATTTTGCCATAACTTTTATTCCTTGATTTGCCGCTACTTGATTAATAAAAGGTTGATAAATTGGAATATCTATAAAATCTATAGGAATATTTTGAAGCTTCCTCCTATCTAATGCTCGTTGAGTAAGCATTGTTAATGGATTTTCGAAATAGGCTTTTGAATCTGGTTTTGAATTAAAATATACCCAGGCATCTTCTTGTGAAAAAATTGATGAGTTCAAAAGCAATAAAAAAAACAAGACTATCTTTTTCATAAAAAATATTTTTACGAAAGTAAACTTACGAAATTACTCCTGAACCAACTAATTCATCTTCAAGGTACCAAGCCACAAATTGACCCTCGGTAATTGCAGATTGCGGTTCGTCGAAAGCAACATACATTCCGTTTTTATATTGATGCAATGTGGCGTTTTGTAATGGCTGACGGTATCTTATCCTAGCCATAACTTTCATAGTTTCTCCATTAGAAATTTTCAAATCTTTTCGGATCCAATGTACTTCTGATGGTGAAATAAAAAGTGCTTTTTTGAATAATCCCGGATGATTTGTTCCCTGACCAGTGTAAATGGTATTTGTTTTTACATTAGTTGCAATTACAAACAATGCTTCTGGAGTTCCGCCAACATTCAAGCCTTTTCTTTGACCCGTTGTAAAATAATGCGCACCTTGATGTTTGCCTACAACCTTGCCCATTTCTGGAGTATAATCAATTGAAGTAGATTCTGAAATTAATAATTCTTCGATTGATTTATTTTGAGATTTATTTAAAGTATATATTTCTTGATTGGCATCTATTTCAAAAATTAAACCTGCTTTTGGCTGTAATTTTTGTTGTAAAAAATCGGGCAAACGAACTTTTCCTATAAAACACAAACCTTGAGAATCTTTTTTATCGGCAGTTACGAGTAGCATTTCGGCAGCTATTTGTCGAACTTGCGGTTTTGTCAATTCCCCTATTGGAAAAAGGGATTTTGCTAATTGTTCTTGCGATAATTGACATAAAAAATACGATTGATCTTTATTTTCATCTTTTCCAGATAACAATTGAAAAACAGGATTTCCGTTTACTTCAATTTCACCTTTTCTGCAATAATGTCCTGTAGCAACATAATCTGCTCCAAGACTTAATGCTATTTTCATAAAAACATCAAACTTTATCTCTCTATTACACAACACATCAGGATTTGGCGTGCGACCTCTTTCATATTCGCTGAACATATAGTCAACAATTTTCTCTTGGTATTGTTTGCTTAAATCGACAGTTTGAAAAGGAATTCCTAGTTTCTCAGCCACTAGCAATGCATCATTACTATCTTCTAACCATGGACATTCATCTGAAATAGTTACTGAATCATCATGCCAGTTTTTCATAAAAAGTCCAATAACTTCATAGCCTTGTTGTTGCAATAAATAAGCAGCAACACTAGAATCGACTCCCCCAGAAAGACCAACAACGACACGCTTCATTATGAAAAAAATTTAAAAGCAAAAGTACAATTTAAAATTTATTTGCTTTTAGGTTTTACGAGTTTCTTAACCTTTGACATATTTTCTTCGCTAACTAATTTTCCGTTTTCAAAAAACTGCCAAATTCCTTTTTTCTTTCCGTTTACATATTTGCCTTGAGCAACAATGTTTCCGTTTGGATCTTTATATACTGCTTGTCCATCAAACTCTCCGTTATTATAATTAGAATCTTCTAGAATTACTCCGTCTTTTTCTGAAAATTTTCTATATTTTCCGTGCTTTACTCCTTTAAGGTAATTGGTCTCTTCGGCAATTTTTGTGCTAGGGTAATACACGCTTCTCAATCCGTCAAGCTTCCCATTTTTATAATTTTCGATAGTCATAATTTCTTTTGAAGCTTTATGATAATACTTCCATTGACCAACATAAAGCATATTTACTTGTTTGCCTTCGCTTACTTTATTCTTAGCTTGATCGTAAAAAATGGTATAAACTGAATTGTCTTTCGGATTGAATTCTCTAGTAGCAATTATTGATTTTGCATTCGTATCATCAAAAAAATAAAAAATGCCAATCTCTTTACCATGCAAAAATGTCCCTTCGTATTTTGGTCTTTTAGATTCTGGGTGAAATCCTTTCCAAAGACCATGTTTTCTTCCTTTATCATCTAACTTATTAAAATCAGATTGTGCAGTAATCGTTTGGAATACTAAAGAAACTAGAGCACCTAAAAAATACAAAAACTTATTTATTTTCATTGAGAATTAATTATTACAATCAATATAACTGTATTTGAGTGTTTTTATTTTAACAAAAATACATTTTAAAACTTTATTTCCTATAATTCAATTCAATCTCAAAATCATAAAATTTTACGAGCAGTCATCTATTTACAAATAAATCGATACTTTTACTTTCTCATTACCAATAATTATGAAAAAAATTACATTATTACTTATTTTATTTGCATTCCAGTATACATTTGGACAAATAACTTTAAAAATAACTGCTATACCCACCAACACCCCAACAAATGCGTCAATCTATTTAGCCGGAGATGTTAACAGTTGGAATGAAGCCGACCCCAATTATATCATGCAAAATGATGGCTTAGGCAACAAGCAAATTACAATTCCTGAAGGTGTTGGGTCTGTAAACTATAAATTTACTCGTGGGACATGGGCAAGTGTCGAAGGAAATGCAACCGGGAATTTCCGTCCTAATAGAACTTTTACTTTTACAGGTAAACCTCAAACCGTAAATCTGACTATATTATCATGGGAAGATTTAGGAGGAACGTCAGTAAATAGCACTGCGGCAGCCAATGTTCAAGTTTTGAATACTGGTTTTTTTATACCTCAACTTAATAAATCGAGAAAAATATGGCTATATCTTCCCCCAGATTATAACAGTTCAACAAAAAGATATCCCGTGTTGTACATGGCTGATGGGCAAAATTTATTTGATAACGAAACCTCTTTTTCGGGAGAATGGCAAGTTGACGAAACATTAAATACCTTATTCAATCAAGGAGATTACGGAGCTATTGTTGTAGGCATTGACAATGGAGGTTCAGAACGGTTAAACGAGTATTCGCCATGGGTAAATACACAATACAGTGCAGGCGGAAAAGGAGATGAATACATGCAGTTTGTAGCTGAAACTTTAAAACCATATATTGATTCTAATTTTAGGACACAGCCAGAACCCGAATTTAATGCTTTAATAGGAAGCTCGATGGGAGCTCTAATTTCTGTTTATGGAGGCTGCGAATTTTCTAATAAATTCGAAAAAATTGGTGTTTTTAGTCCTGCTTTTTGGTTTTCACTTTCTGATTTGAAAACCTATATTAGTAACAATACTAATAGTGTTGCTAATTTGAGAATGTATTTTGTGGCTGGGCAAAATGAATCTAGCACTATGGTATCGAATATTAATACTATAAAAAACAATTTAATTTCTAAAGGAGTTTCAAACAATGAAGTTTTTACTAAGTTTGATTCCTATGGCACACATACTGAATCGTATTGGAGAGGCGAATTTGGAGCGGCTTATAAATGGCTTTTTTCAAAAACAAATTTAAGTATTCAAAACGGTTATAATTCTTCTAAAATTGAAATTCAACAATTGAATTCGGGTGAAATAATTTTAAAAGGATTGACAGATGAAACTTCATTTACTGTTTTTTCTATTTTAGGCAAAAAAATTATGACTGTAAATTATTTTAATGGGATCTATAAACTACCCGATACCTTAACTAAAGGATTGTATTTTTTAAAATCGGATGATATTTTAAGTCATAAAGCTATCAAAATTTTAATCCAATAAAATAAATATTTTTAAAATAGAAGAAATACTCCCGACAATCGAGGAGTTTTTTTTTGTTTAACATTAGCGCGATAATTATATACTAAAATATAAGAATTCAAGCTTTGTAAAATAACAGCTAAAGTTATTGTCTCATGTAAATATATACATAAATTACTATTTACAAAACCTTTACCTAAAAATAAACATATGTTAAAAAACCCATAATATTTACTTTTGTTTATTATTTTTAACAAAAAATTAAACGTTTTTAATAATTCATTTTTTAAGTTTGTTTAAACATTAACATTAAACAATAAACATTATGAAAAATTTATTTAGAATTAAAAGTTTAGCATTAATTGCATTTGTTGCAATATTAAGTATTTCGTGTGACGATGATGACCCTGCACCGGTTGTTGATAACACAATTACAGCAAAAGCTGTTGCATCTCCGAATTTGTCAATACTTGTTCAAGCGCTCACTAAAGCAAAACTTGCTGGAACTTTACAAGGAGCAGGTCCTTTTACCGTTTTTGCCCCAACAAATGCTGCTTTCGAAAAATATTTAGCTGACAACAAAATAGCATCACTTGATGCGATTCCTACAGATAAATTAAAGCAAATATTACTGAACCATGTAGTAAGCGGTAAAGTTTTATCTACACAATTGACAACTGGCTACATAAAAACTGAGGCTACTTTTGGAACTACAACAAGTAAAATAAGTATGTATGTTAATACTGCTACGACTCCAGGAACTAAATTATTAAATGGAGTAGCTAATGTTTCAACTCCGAACGTTGAAGCTTCAAACGGTGTAATTCATATTGTTGATGCTGTTATTGATGTACCTACAATTGTAACTCATGCTGTTGCCAATGCTAGTTTTTCTACTTTAGCAAGCGTGTTGACTGCGCAAGGATTAATCCCTACACTTTCTGGAACAGTTAGTTCGCCTTTTACCGTTTTTGCCCCTCTAAATTCAGCATTTAACCCTGCAACTTTAGAATTATATGGAGGTCTTAGTTCTGATAATAAATCAGCAGTTTTAAAACACCATGTTGTTACTGGATTAAATGTGTTGTCTAGTGCAATACCTACCACTCCAATTCCTACTTTTCAGGGACAAAACATTAGTATAGCGGGTATAGTAATTACTGATGGATCAGGAGGAAAAAGTAACATTGTTGTAAGTGCTGTTGATGTACAGTGCGGTAATGGAGTTATACATGCTATTGATAAAGTGTTGTTACCAAATTTAGCTGACTAAGTTAAAATAAATCGTAAAAAAAGCTTCCAAAATTTGGAAGCTTTTTTTTACTTTTTCTTTTGAATCTTTTTCTGTTCTTCGGCTTGTTCCATCATCTCTCTCATTTTTCTTTGGAACTTTCCTTCCGCTTTAGGCTCCTTTAATTTGTTTTCTTGAATTTGCAAGTGAATTTTGTTTTCGTCGACTACATACTTTTTAATAACAACCATAATCCCTATTGTTATTAAATTAGAAATAAAGTTATACAAACT
>CANGUZ010000056.1 GCA_947457255.1 Flavobacteriaceae bacterium | reverse complement strand
GTAAGTGACACAGTTTTTACAGCGAAAGCGTTCCCTAATCCTTTTGCATCACACTTTAATTTAGACATCGAGAGTACAAGCGACGATCAAGTAGAGATGAAAGTGTACGATATGATAGGACGTCAATTAGAAGTTCGTAAAGCTACCTCATCAGAACTAAGTTTTCAAGAAGTAGGACGCAATTATCCATCAGGTGTATACAACGTATTGGTATCTCAAGGAGATAAAGTAAAATCTGTAAGAATGGTAAAAAGATAAGTCTTGGAATGATACAATTAAAAGAAGCCGTTTAGTTTTGAGCGGCTTCTTTTTAATTTAAAGTAATTACGTATTTAAATCTCTATTCATGAAGTCAAAAAGATAAAATAAGTTTTGATTAATTTTAACCCATATGAAGCTATGATAAAAAAAATAAAACTATATCTATTGAAAATTAAACTTTCTTTAAACTTAGCTTCAATACAACAAAACCAAGGATTCCTGCAACTAGTGAAGCAATTAAAATGGCAATTTTAGAATTATCGATTACTTCCTGGGTATCAAAAGCTAATAGTGTGATAAAAATAGACATTGTAAAGCCAATGCCTCCCAAAAGGCCAGCACCAATAATATTTTTCCATTTTAGGTCATTAGGTAAAGCACAAAGACCTAATCCTACGCCAATAAAGGAGAAAAGCCATATTCCTATAGGCTTACCTAAAACTAAACCAGTTATAATTCCTAAACTATTTACTTGAGTTAACCCGTTTTGCCAGTTTGTTGCTATAGGAATACAAGTGTTAGCCAATGCAAATAGTGGCAAAATGAAAAAGGCAACAGGAATATGAAGAAAATCTTGTATTAGATAAGAAGTCGATTTTTTTGACCCATTTCCAAAAGGAATTGCGAAAGCAACCAGAACGCCAGTAATTGTAGCATGTATTCCGGAGTTTAACATAAAGTACCACATTACTATTCCACCTAAAATATATGGAATTAGATTTCGTACTTTAATGCGATTAAGAACTAGTAAAATAACCCAAATTCCCAAAGCAATACCTAAATTAGTAAACGCAATGGTTTTAGTATAAAAAATAGCAATTACAAAAATAGCCCCCAAATCATCTATTACCGCTAAAGCTGTCAAGTATATTTTTAACGAAGTGGGAACACGATTTCCTAAAAGAGATAGAATACCAATAGCAAAAGCGATATCCGTTGCCATTGGAATTCCTGATCCAGACTGAGTAGCTGTACCAAAATTAAATAACATATATATTCCTGCAGGAACAACCATTCCGCCAAGCGCAGCTATTGCAGGTAAAGTAGCATTTTTTATACTAGAAAGTTCACCTATATATATTTCACGTTCTAATTCTAAACCTATGAGTAAAAAAAAGATTGCCATTAACCCATCATTAATCCAATCAACAATACTATGTGAACCAATTGATTGATGCCAAAATTCGATATATTCCTTTTGCCAAACAGAATTAGCCAACAAAATAGAAATAATAGTTACAGCAATTAAAATTAAGCCACCTGCTTTTTCACTTTCGAAAAATTTAGTAAATAGTTTGGTGCTTTTCATTTTGTTGGGGTTAAAAAAAAACGCTCTGATTGCTCAAAGCGTTCTCTATTTATTTAGTTATAGTTTGCTTTCTATCTGGTCCTACAGAAACTATTTTTATAGGTACTTCCACTGCGGTTTCAATAAATTCTATGTATTGTTTCAATTCAATTGGTAATTCGTCATAAGTTGTCATTCCTGTTAAATCGGCTTTCCATCCTTTGAATTCTTTATAAATGGGTGTAACATTTTCAGGTTCTATATTGTAAGGCAAATGAGAGATGATTTTACCTTTGTAATTGTATTCAGTACATACCTTTAAGGTTTCAAATCCAGACAAAACATCACCTTTCATCATCATTAATTGGGTTACACCATTTATTTGAACCGCATATTTTAGAGCCACTAAATCGAGCCAACCGCAACGTCTTTTTCTTCCCGTAACCGATCCGAATTCGTTACCAACACTTGCCATAGTATCTCCAGCCTCTTCAAAATCTTCGGTAGGAAATGGTCCGCTTCCTACACGAGTAGTATAAGCTTTAAAAATACCATAAACTTCTTTAATTTTGTTTGGTGCAATTCCTAAACCCGTACAAGCTCCAGCAGCTGTTGTATTTGAAGAAGTTACAAAAGGATAGGTTCCGAAATCAACATCTAATAAAGAGCCTTGAGCGCCTTCGCACAAAATAGACTTTCCTGATTTTTGTGCTTGTGCTAAATATTCTTCACTATCAATAAAGGTCAATTTTTTTAAATTTTCAATAGCTTCAAAAAATTCTTTTTCTAATTCTAATAAATTATATTGAATTTCTACATTATAAAAGGCTATCATCGCTTCGTGTTTATCGGCAAGAGCTCTATAACGGTCTTTAAAATCTTCTAGTTCAATGTCGCCAACACGCAAACCGTTTCTACCCGTTTTGTCCATATAAGTTGGTCCAATTCCTTTTAGAGTAGAACCAATTTTGGCTTTTCCTTTAGCGATTTCTGATGCTGCATCTAATAAACGATGCGTTGGTAAGATTAAATGTGCTTTTCTAGATATAATTAATTTGTTTTTAATATCTAAATTAAATTTGGCAAGACCATCTATTTCTCCTTTAAAAACTACAGGATCGATAACAACACCGTTTCCAATAATATTAATTGAATTTTGATGAAAGATTCCAGAAGGAATGGTTCTTAATACGTGTTTTATTCCGTCAAATTCCAGAGTGTGTCCGGCATTTGGACCTCCTTGAAAACGAGCAATAATATCATATTTTGAGGTTAAAACGTCAACAATTTTTCCTTTGCCTTCGTCTCCCCATTGCAATCCTAGTAATAAATCTACGGTCATTCTGTGTGTTGTTTGTAGTTAGTTGTTAAATTGGTTATTTGTTAACTTGGTATTTTGATTAATCGCTTGGACTAAAAAAGCTGCAAATTAAACTTTTTTATTTCCATAAAAATATAGGGAATGATTGTGAATTTCGATATCAAAAATTTCTTCGATTGTTTTTTTAATCATTTGTATTCTTGGGTCACAAAACTCGATTACTTCTCCAGTATCCGTCATGATAATATGGTCGTGTTGCTTATCAAAATATGACTTTTCGTAATGAGCCTGATTTTGTCCAAACTGGTGTTTTCTAACCAGAGCGCAGTCTAATAACAATTCAATAGTATTGTATAAAGTCGCTCTACTAACACGATAGTTTTTATTTTTCATTTTGATATAAAGGTTTTCTATATCAAAATGTTCTTCATTATCGTAAATTTCTTGAAGAATAGCGTAACGTTCAGGAGTTTTTCTATGTCCTTTATTTTCAAGATAGAGTGTAAAAACATTTTTTACAATTTCTTGGTTTTTGCTGTTATCAACAGATAGTAGTGTCATGTTGCAAAGATAATTTTTTATTTTAAAAGATTAAACCTTTAAAGTCAGAAACGTTTAATTTTTATACACTCGGGTTACTTTATCAACACCATCAATTTTCTTAATGTTGTCAATCATTTTATTTAAAATAGTATTGTTTTGAACAATTACGGCTACTCTTCCTTTAAAAAGACCAGCTTCTCCGCTTAAAGAAATACTTTGAATATTTACATTCATATTGTTGGAAATTACTTTTGTTAATTTGTTTGTTAATCCAATCGTGTCCATTCCTGTTATATTTAAAATGGCTTTAAATTCTTGCTGAGTTGAGTCTATCCATTTTGCAGAAATAACTCTATAAGCATAATTAGATTGCATGCTTATGGAGTTTGGACAATCTTTTTTATGTACTTTTATACCTTCATTTATAGTTACAAATCCAAAAACTTCATCTCCAGGAATTGGATTACAACAAGAAGAAAGTTTATAATCTAATTTGTCTTGTTCTACACCAAAAACGAGCAAGTCATAATTTTTACTCAATAATTGTTTGTGAATGTCTTTATCAGCAGTATTTGGTGTTCGCTTGATTTTATTTTTAAAGAAATTCATCAGGGTGTTGCTTTTTTGCGAAGCATAATCTTTTAACTGTTGATTTTCGATAGATCCAATTCCAACTCTATAAAATAAATCTAAACTCGTTTTTAGATTAAAAAAGTTTACAAGTTCATTAATTACTTGTTCGTTAACGGTAACTTTTAGGTGTCTTAATTTTCTAGTTAATAATTCTTTTCCTTCTTCGGCTGTTTTTTTAGTATTTTCATTAAGAACGTTTCTAATTTTATTTTTGGCTCTGGCAGTTGTAACATAATCAAGCCAATGGGTTGTAGGCTTTTGGCTTTGCGAAGTTATTACTTCTATCTGATCACCACTTTTGAGTTCAGTGTTCAAAGGAACTAATTTTCCGTTTACTCGTGTTCCTCTGGTACGAATTCCTATTTCAGAATGAATGCTAAATGCAAAATCGAGTGAAGTTGCTCCTTTAGGTAAGGATTTGATTTCTCCTTTTGGCGTAAATACAAAAATTTCTTTGGAGTAAAGATTCATTTTAAAATCTTCTACAAAATCTACTGCATTGGTTTCAGCATTTTCTAATGCTTCTTTTAATAAATTAAGCCAAATATCTAAACCACTTTCTTCAGTGGCCCCGTTTTTATATTTGTAATGTGCAGCATAGCCTTTTTCTGCAATTTCATCCATTCGTTCGCTTCTTACTTGTATTTCGACCCATCTTCCTTTAGGTCCCATTACGGTAATATGTAGTGCTTCATACCCTGTAGATTTTGGCGAAGAAATCCAATCGCGTAATCGGCTTGGGCTAGGTCTGTAATGATCGGTTACTATTGAATAAATTTTCCAGGCGAGAAATTTTTCTTCATGAGCATTAGATTTGTATATAATACGCAAAGCAAATTTATCATAGACTTCATCAAAGCTTACGTTTTGCGCCAACATCTTTCTCCGTATAGAGTAGATAGATTTTGGACGACCTTTTATGATATAATCTATTTTTTCTTCATCGAGTGATTTTTTTAGTACTTCAGAAATGGTCTTTATATATTCGTCTTGTTCTTCTTTAGTTTCTTTTATTTTACTTACAATATCATTATAGACTTTAGGTTCAGTATACTTTAATCCTAAATCTTCTAATTTTGTTTTGATATTGTATAAACCCAATCTGTGTGCCAATGGTGCATAAATATACAAGGTCTCAGATGCAATTTTAGTTTGTTTATTTTCTTGCATTGAATCCATGGTTTGCATATTGTGCAAGCGATCGGCCAATTTGATAAGAATTACACGTACATCATCATTAAGGGTTAGAATCATTTTTCGGAAGTTCTCTGCCTGTACTGAAGCATTCAAATCTTTTTGAACCATTGATATTTTTGTTAATCCTTCTACAAGTTGGGCAACTTTAGGATTAAATAGTTTCTCAATGTCTTGAATAGTAATAGGAGTATCTTCTACAACATCATGTAGTAAAGCAGCTGCAATAGATGTGGCACCTAATCCAATTTCAGATGCTACAATTTTTGCTACAGCGATAGGGTGGAAGATGTAAGCTTCGCCTGATTTTCGGCGTTGATCTTGATGAGCATCTACAGCTACATCAAATGCTTTTCGAATTAGTTTCTTATCTTCTGGAGTTAAAGTTTGATAACTGATTCGAAGTAATTCTTTGTATTCTTTAGCAATTGCTTTGTTTTCTTTTTCTAAATCAATTTCAAGCATAATGAATTATTCTAATTTTTAAAAATAGAAATAAGAATCCATATATGCAAGAATAAGTTTTTGACAAAATTTAAAACCCTCTTTGTCTTTTGGCTTCAAAAATTAATACAGCTGCGGCTACTGAAACATTCATACTATCAATTTCGCCTTGCATCGGAATAATAATGTTTTGAGTAGCTTCATTTCGCCATCCTTCTGTTAATCCAGTTGCTTCTGTTCCCACAACCAATGCTGTTGGCGTTGTATAATCTTGAGTATGATAGGAAGTCGAATTTTGCAAAGTAGCGCAGTAGAAATTTATTTTTTTTTCTTTCAAGAAAGCAATAATTTCTGTTGTCGCTCCTGTAGCAATTTGATTGGTAAATAAACACCCAACGCTAGAGCGAACAATATTGGGGTTGTACAAATCACTTTTTGGGTTGGCAATAATCACAGCATCTAGATGAGCGGCATCGGCTGTGCGAAGTAAAGCGCCAATATTACCAGGCTTTTCAGGTGCTTCTGCAATTAGAATTAGCGGGTTTTTAGATAGTTTTAAATCTGACAATTGTAACGATTTTGTTTTTGCAATTGCTAAAATACCTTCGGTAGTATCTCGGTAAGCTAATTTTTGATAGACTTCTTTTGAGATTTCTATTAACTCAATTTGGTTGTTCGTTAATTTGACAATTTGAGTTTGAGAAATTAATTCTGGCAGGAATAGGACAGTTTCAATCGTATATCCTCCTTTAATAGCTAATGTAATTTCGCGTTGACCTTCGATTAAAAATGTACCTGTTTGTTTTCTTGTCTTCGCTTTTTCTTGCAATAAGACCAGTGATTTTATAAATGGATTTTGTACGGAAGAGATTTGTTTCATTTTTGAGTAGCAAAATATCTAAAGTTCAAAGTTACAAAGGTTTTATAAATCAACACTAAATAAATCAAACTTAAACGTTAAGATTATCTAGTTAAAAATAAATAGCCAACAATTGGTTTTGAGTAATCTGGATCATTCAATTCGAGTATATAGTAATAAGTTCCTGTGGCAATTTGTGAAGAGTTAATTAAGAAGCCTTGATTTGCGAATCCGTCCCAATCGTTAGTATTATTGTTCCCATTCCAAACTAAAGTTCCCCAACGATTGTATATTGATAATTTAAAGTTTAGGAAAATATTTCGCAATCCGTCAATAAAAAATGTATCGTTTTTAGTATCATTATTTGCAGATACAAAGTTATAAACTGTTGGTGGACAATTTCTTGAAGTCAATGAAAATGAAGTAGTGTTGAAGCAGGTGCCGTTATCAACTTTAACATAAATAGTTTTTGGAGTAGTCGTTGCAGTAAAATTTGAAATTCCAGAAATTACATTGGTTTCATTTTCTAAATCGGTAGTTGATTCATAAAACTGGACTATATCTGTAGGATTTACTTTTATTAAATCTTCATATTTTGAAAAATTAAAAATAGCTCTTCCTAATCCTAAATTGCATGAAATTTGATCCTCTAAAGTTCCTAAAATATCAGAAACTAGCAATGTAACTACTTCAGAATAAGTATTGTTTGTTTCGTTTATCTCATTAACTATTCCTTGTCCTGTACCGTCATCATCTATAACAAATTTTAGTTCAAAATTGTTAGGAATATTTTCAGGAATATTGATTGAGATTGTAGCGGTTTCGCTTCCGTCAATAGGGAGAGTTGCATTCGTTTTAGTTTGTTGTATCAGTTTTTCGTTTGCATAAATAGCAATAGGAGTTCCCGCAGAAAGGGGATTGGTACTATTAGAGTTGAATACAGTATAATCGACGACTATTTTTTTAGAATTACAGGCTTTATTTATCTTATCAATACTAATTGTTGCATCTGGCAATTGACTATTTAGTTTAGTGACTATTGCATTTATCATTACAAAATCCTGATTTGAAGTCAATCGTATAGAAGCATTAGTATCTCCAATCTTAATATTGTTTTGTATGTTATACACATCAAGATCCATGTTATACAAATCACTGGTTCCAAAAAAACTATTGGTTCCATTAAAAGCATTATTGCCAGGATTAAGTGGTGGATTGTCAATTAAATTTCCATTAATTAATAAGGATTCATTATTAGCAATGTTTTTATCTCCTTCCCAAGCAACAAATCCTATTTTAGCATCATTATTGTCAATTACATTTAAACTGTTTAGTGTAATGTTAATTTCATTTGGAACAGATTGTAAACCATCATAAATGGTGAGTTGATTTAGGGGAAGATCTTTGTTTTTATAGATTATAACAATTGCCCAACCAGCAAAATTGCCCCCAAATGGACAATAATCTGCAATAATGTCTGTTAAATCTAAGTCAGAAAAATAATAAATTCCATTTCTTGTAGATTGAATTAGTGAAGTTACATCTGCGAAAGCACTAAAAAAAGGAAAGCCTCTCGAATTTTCATTGCTGAAAGTACGACTAGCCGAAATGGTTTGATTGTTTAATTTAACTTCAAAATCGCCAGTTCCTGAACCCGCCCAATACAAATAGGCGTTTTCTATGCTATTGTCTTGATTTAAATTTAATAGTGCGGAAGAATTTGTAAGAATAGTGCAGGGCGGGATTGGTAGACCATCAATATTATTATTTTCAATGGTATTTAAAGTGTTTCCAATAAAAACAAAATCATATCTTCCGTTGTATTGTTTAAATAACGATATATCTTGTCCGTAAAAAGAAAAAGAAATAAAGCTAATAATTATAAAGATGTATGAATTTTGTTTTATTTTCACGAAAAACAAGTTTTTAATTGTCTAAAAATACAAATTAAGTTTATACAATTCTAGATATTTAAAGAACAAATTTTAAGGAATTACTAAATAATAAACTAAATTTCGGCACTTTTATCTAAGTACAATAAAGTACATTTAAAATTAATGATTTCTATGTATGGTTATCCTAATAAAGGAACAAGAATATTAGAAAAAATAAATTACTATGAGAGTAAAGTTTATTAAAACCATTTCAAGAACCCCATTATTTAAAGTATCCTCTTTAAATAGCATTAGTGTTTTATTAAAAATTGGAATAGGATTAATTACGTCTAAAGTGATTGCAATTTTTATTGGGCCTAGTGGTATGGCTCTGGTAGGAAATTTAAGAAATTTTATGACTTCAATAGAAAGTGTTGCAACTTTAGGATTTCAGAACGGAATTGTAAAGTATATAGTAAACAATAAAGATAATGAAATAGAGTTGAAAAAAGTTATCTCAACTGTGTTTTTAAGTTTACTAACAGTTTCTTTAGTATTGAGTTTAGGTTTGGCCACTTTTTCAGTGTATTGGAGTGATGTAGTTTTTGGGATTAATTTTGAGTATTCCGATATCTTTTTAATTCTTGCTTTAGCTTTGCCATGGTACATAGTAACGATTTTATTATTAGCAATACTAAATGGATTGGGGAAATTCAGGAATGTTATTTTTAGTAATATTATTGGAAACTTAATTGGATTAATTTTTTCAGTAGTTGTGGTTTGGCACTATGAAACCTTTGGAGCATTACTCGCTATAATCATACCTCCAGCATTATTGTTTTTTGTAGCTTTTTATTACATTAATAAAGACTTACATTTTATAAGTACCATTTCTTTTCGACTTTTCGATTTTCAGATTTTGAAAAACTTATCATCCTATTCATTGATGGCACTTGTTTCGTCGGTTTTAGGTCCCTTAGTTTTTCTATCCATTCGTCATTCAATTATTCGAAATTTGGGAATAGAATCAGCGGGTTATTGGGAAGCTATGAATAGGATTTCAAGTTATTACCTTATGTTTATTTCGTCAATTCTTACCTTATACTTTTTTCCTCGGTTAGCTTTCGCTGAAACAAAAAAAGCAACAAAAAATATTTTTTGGAGTTATTATAAAACTATTCTACCCATTTTTACTTTTGGATTGCTATTTATCTATTTATTTAGATTTTTTATTGTGAAATTGCTTTTTACAAATGCATTTCTTCCAGTTACGACTTTGTTCTTTTGGCAACTTGTGGGTGACATCTTAAAAGCGGCCTCACTTATATTAGGCTATCAGTTTTTTGCAAAAAAACTGACAATCGCTTTTATCATAACAGAGTTAATTTCATTATCAGTTATGTTTATTTCGAGTAATTATTTAATTGGAATGTTTCAAATAGAAGGCATAGTGATGGCTCATGCAATTACCTATTTTATTTATTTAACAGTATTGGTTTTATATTTCAGGAAAACGTTGTTTTGATTTATAAACGGTTCTTTATATATAATTTTCTAATAAAAAAAGCATCCCACGACAGGATGCTTTTTTATTAATTTATTTAAATTTTACAACGCAGTAATAATAAATTCACTTCTTCTGTTAGCTTGATGTTCTTCTTCCGAGCACTTCACTCCGTCGGCGCATTTGTTTACTAATAGTGTTTCACCATATCCTTTTCCGATTAGACGACTAGCGTCAACTCCGT
>CANGUZ010000055.1 GCA_947457255.1 Flavobacteriaceae bacterium | reverse complement strand
GGCATTCAAAATCACAAATTAAAGCAACACATTATTGATTTTGATAAACCAGAAACCTATCAAAACCTAGTCATTGGCGACGATTTCTTTTGTACCATAGGGACAACCATAAAAAAAGCTGGAAGCCAAGAGGCGTTTAAAAAAGTAGATTTTGAGTACCCAAAACAGTTTGCAACTATAGCTTCACAAAATAAAGTCAACCAATTTATTATTGTTTCCTCTCTTGGTGCCAATGCAACTTCATCAAATTTTTATTTAAAGACTAAAGGAGAAATTCAAAATTTCCTAAAAGACTGCAATTTCGAAAGTGTTTCTGTATTTCAACCTTCGCTTCTTTTAGGAAATCGAACAGAATTTAGATTAGGGGAAAAAATAGGCACCTTTTTTATGAAACTTATTTCATTTTTACTCATTGGCAATTTAGAAAAATACAAACCAATAGAAAGTAAAACAGTCGCCAAGTCACTATTTAAAATAGCTCAACAAAACAAAAAAGGATTTCATGTTATAGAGTCGGACAGCATACAAGAAATAGCAAACAAAAAATTCTGAGCTTTTTAGTATCTAATCTGTTTATTTAACAATACAAAAAGTACTTATTCCAATAGGGAAGTTGAAGTATTTGAGTAATTTATTTTCAATTAAAATTGTCTATTTTAGACATAGGAAATAGATAAACAGCCATTCTATGAATTAACTTTTGAATCCAATGCAAACGATACAATCCAGCTGCACTCATAATATACAATGCCACTTTTGAAGGAAATAAATATCGTGGCTCCATATAAATTAACCCATGAAAAATAAGCAAAGCTATAATGATGCTCCAAAAAATCCAATAATCAATTAAATTTCTTTGTTTAATTAGGAATAGAAATGCACCAGTAATAATTATTAAATTAATAGAATTGATTATCAAAATAAAAATCCAATATCCAATTGCCCCTTTAAATGGACCCATTACAAATTTTTCTGGTGAAATACTGTTTATAAAATAAAGATGTCCATATATACACTTTACAAAAAACTGCCTGGTGAACCAATATGGATGCTCTATTGCGTCATTAATTAGGAACTCTTTATAAACCTCTTCATAAGAACGATTCGTTTTTTTCATCACTTCAGATAAATACTCGCCACTTTTAGACCAATTTTGATAATCTTTACTATCTGACCTAAAATCATTATCCCAAAAACGAAAATCTGTTGGCTCTTCCCTAAACTCAAATCTTCCTTGATGAGCTACGTAATAGAAGTATGAATTTTGGTTAATCTCTGATTTAGTTCCTGTTATAATCTTAGCCAATTGCAAAACAGCTATACCCATAACAGCAATACTCATAAAAGTAATTGCCAATTTCTTACCGTACTTATTGAAAAATAATTTGTTTTTAAAAAAGGAATAAAAAATAACCAAAAAGCCCAACCCTAAAATCAACATCGTATTTGGTCTATTTAAAATCAAAAACCACAAACCTAGTGTCAACACTACCCAACCTAACTTTCTATTTGGTTCATGAAAGGCTACAGCCCATCCATAAATGGCTAACGCTAAAGAAAAAAAGGCGGGTGCTTCGCCTATTATTCCTAAAGAATAATAACAATGTATTGGAAAAATAAAAAAAAGTAAAATACTTAAAAGTCCAACCTCTTTAGAAAAAAAAGAAGTAGCAATTCTAAAAATAAGTAGTAAACTAATCGTTATAATTATAGAAGTAAATACTACTCCGTAAACCCAAAGTTCATCATCAGTAGCATCAGACGGTGCTAATAAATAGGCTGGGGTGTAAAAAAGTATAGGTCCTGGTGCTTTAGTAATAACAACTTTTTCAAAAGGAATTTTCCCCTTAATAAATAAAGCCATATTTTTTGACTCTTCATGAAAAGTAATGTCGCCAAAAGGTTTTGCCTTAAATGGAAGATTAGAAACAATGAGCATCATTAAAAATGAAATGAGCACAATTGCTGTAGTAATTCTTTTAGTCGAAAAATCCATTTTATACATTAAGAATTTATAAGTGGTTTAATATTGGCTAAAATAGTAAAAACAAAGTCTGTTGTCTGGTTTCTGATTGACTTATACGAAAAAAAATCCTGAACTCTCGCTCAGGATTTTAATAAGAACAAAGTCTTATATTATTTATTCAGTGCAACTTTTACTTGATCTGCAGCTTCTTGAAACTCTACTGCTGATAAAATTGGCATTCCTGAATTGTCTATTAATTCTTTTGCAATTTCTGCATTTGTTCCTTGTAAGCGAACAATAATTGGCACTTTAATAGCATCACCCATATTTTTGTAGGCATCTACAACGCCTTGTGCAACACGATCACAACGAACGATTCCACCAAAAATATTTATCAAAATAGCTTTTACATTTGGATCTTTTAAGATAATTCTGAAAGCCAATTCAACACGTTTTGCATCAGCAGTTCCACCTACATCTAAGAAGTTTGCAGGTTCAAAACCAGCATATTTTATCAAATCCATGGTTGCCATAGCAAGACCAGCGCCATTAACCATACACCCTACGGTTCCGTCAAGGTCAACATAATTTAAGCCCGCTTCTTTTGCTTCTACTTCAATTGGGTTTTCTTCGCGAACATCCCTCATTTCTGCTAATTTTGGATGTCTGTACAAAGCATTATCATCTAAATTTACTTTAGCATCTACAGCAATAATTTTGTTATCAGAAGTTTTTAATACTGGATTAATCTCAAACATCGATGCATCAGAACCTATATATGCATTGTATAAAGAAGTCACAAACTGTGTCATTTCTTTAAATGCATTTCCAGACAGACCTAAATTAAAAGCAATTCTTCGTGCTTGAAAACCTAATAAGCCAGTTGTTGGATCAATTTCTTCTGAAAAAATTAAATGTGGAGTATGCTCAGCTACTTCCTCAATATCCATTCCGCCTTCTGTAGAATATACAATCATATTGCGACCTGTTCCTCTATTCAATACAACTGACATGTAAAATTCAGAAGTTTCACTTTCTCCAGGATAATATACATCCTCAGCAACCAAAACTTTGTGAACTTTTTTTCCCTCTGCTGATGTTTGTGGAGTAATCAATTGCATTCCTATGATTTGCTCAGCAAGTTCTTCAACTTGTTGCAAGTTTTTGGCGAGCTTTACTCCTCCCCCTTTACCACGTCCACCAGCATGAACTTGCGCTTTTATTACATGCCATCCCGTTCCTGTTTCAGCAGTCAATTGTTTAGCAGCTGCAATAGCTTCTATTGGGTTATTTGCAATATAACCTCGCTGTACTTTCACGCCATAACTGGCTAATATTTCTTTTCCTTGGTATTCGTGTATATCCATGATTGCAGTTTTAACTTTTTAAAAGTGCCACAAAAATAATAAAAATTAAACTTAACTATTTTATTTTTCTATTTAATCTGTAAAATAATTAATAAGTCACAATTAAAAATTTAAATTTAAAATATAAAGTCAAATTTGTTATAAAATCTCTATAAAATTATAAAGCAAATCATTTCTTCAATAAATATCCTTTTCAGACCCCTTTTAGTCTTCTAATATTATCGATTATGCATTTCAAGAGTATTAATTTATCATTATCGTTATTAATATGTCAATTTATTGTTATTATTATAAAAATACCCTCTTTAATGCTTTTCAATTCATTATTTGTTATGAAATCTTTAATTTTGTAAAAAATTATTTAGCATGAAAATACAAGAACAAGGCCTTTATTCACCTGAATTTGAACATGACAATTGTGGTGCAGGATTTATTTGTAATTTGAATGGAATCAAGTCAAATGATATTATTCATAAAGCACTTGACATATTAATAAAACTTGAACATAGGGGTGCCGTTAGCTCTGACGGAAGAACCGGAGATGGAGCAGGAATTTTATTTGACATTCCTCATGATTTTTTTAAAAAAGTTTGTGATTTTGAAATCCCTGAACCAAGAGAGTATGCCGTAGGAATGGTGTTTTTGCCAAAAAGTAAAAATCAAACCACCTTTTGTAAAGAAACTTTTGAAGCAGCAATAAAAGATCAAAATTTAGCGCTTTTAGGATGGAGAGATGTGCCTGTTGATATTTCAAATTTAGGACAAATCGCTGCAGAAAAAGAGCCAACTATAAAACAAGTTTTTGTAGGTAAAAATGGTTTAGATATTACGGAACAGCAATTTAATGCCAAAATGTTTGCTGCTCGAAAAATGGCGGAACATACTGTTATCAATTCAAGAATTTCTGAAAGCCATAGATTTTATTTTTCTAGTTTTTCTACCACAACAATAATTTACAAAGGGTTGTTAATGCCCGAAGATATTAGCCGCTATTATACCGATTTATTAGATAATGATTTAGTAACTCGATTGGCATTAGTACACCAGCGATTCTCTACTAACACTTTTCCTTCTTGGGAGTTGGCCCAGCCTTTCCGATACATGTGCCACAATGGAGAAATCAATACTCTTCGTGGAAACATTAGCAGAATGCGTGCTAGAGAAGAACTGATGAAAAGCGACGTTTTTGGTGAAGATATAAAAAAATTATTTCCAATTATATTAGAAGGAAAATCAGATTCTGCCTCTATGGATATGGTTGTCGAATTATTATTGATGACTGGTCGTTCGTTACCTGAAGCAATGATGATGGTGGTGCCTGAAGCTTGGGAGAAACACCAAACCATGTCAGACGAGAAAAAAGCATTTTACGAATACAATGCTTGTATAATGGAACCTTGGGATGGTCCAGCTTCTATTCCTTTTACTGACGGTAACGTAATTGGTGCGTTATTGGATAGAAATGGTTTACGTCCTTCTCGTTATACTTTAACTAAAAGTGGTTTCGTAATCATGTCATCAGAAATTGGTGTTCTAGACATTAAACCGGAAGATGTAGTACAACACGGACGATTAGAACCTGGAAAAATGTTCTTGGTTGACATGAATGAAGGTCGTATTATTGAAGATGAAGAGGTTAAAAATAATGTAGTTACCAAAAGACCCTACAGAAAATGGCTAAATGATAATTTATTACAATTAGCAAAAATCCCATACACTAATAATGCTATTCCGACAGAAAGTGTTGACTTTGAAACCAGACAACGCCTATTTGGTTATACCATTGAAGATTTAAAAACTATTATAAATCCAATGGGGGCTCAAGGAAATGAAGCTTTGAGTTCTATGGGTAACGATACTCCATTGGCTGTTTTATCAGATCAACCACAACTTTTATACAACTATTTCAAGCAATTATTTGCACAAGTTACCAATCCTCCTTTGGACGGAATTCGTGAAGAAATAATTACCGATACCAGTTTGGCAATTGGGGGAGATTTTAACATTTTTGATATTGTTCCTGAACATTGCAAAAAAATAAAAATCCAAAATCCAGTTATATCAAATGAAGATTTAGATAAAATAAGAAACATTACACATGACGATTTCAAATCGGTAACTATTTCTACTTTATATAAAATTGAAAGAGGTGTAAACGGATTAGAACGCGCCTTAGAAAAATGTGTTCAAGCGACTTTCAAAGCTGTTTCAGAAGGATGTAATATTGTAATTTTATCAGATAGAGGTGTTAGCGAAAAATTGGCTCCAATTCCTATGTTATTGGCTACATCCTATATTCATCATTCTTTAAATATCCTTAAAGTTCGTTCGAAATTTGGTATCATTATCGAATCTGCTGAACCACGTGAGCCACATCATTTTGCATTGTTGTTTGGATACGGAGCAAGTGCCATTAATCCTTACATGGTCAACGAAATCATTCAAGACCAAGTAAATCAAGGTCACATCACTGGAATAAAAGCAGATTATGCCATTGGAAATTTCAATAAAGCCATTGCAAAAGGGATATTGAAAATCATGAATAAAATAGGTATCTCTACCCTACATTCCTATAAAGCAGCACAAATTTTTGAAATTTTAGGATTAAACAAAACGTTCACTTCTAAATATTTCCCTTATACACCTTCACGAATTGAAGGAATTGGTTTGAAGGAAATTGAGAATGAAGTTAAGAAAAGATATCAAAATGCTTTTCCAAAATCGGAAATTGCAAATCTATTACCATTAGAAATTGGAGGAATTTACAGATGGAGAAGAACTGGCGAGAAACACATGTTCAATCCAACTACGATTTCTAAATTGCAACAAGCAGTTCGATTAAATAGCCCAGAAAGTTACAAAGAGTACTCAGATATGGTAAACAACCAGAGTAAAAATCTAATGACTATTCGTGGATTATTTGAATTCAATAATTTAGACCCAATTCCTATTGACGAAGTAGAGCCTTGGACCGAAATTGTGAAAAAATTCAAAACAGGGGCTATGTCATATGGTTCTATTAGTCAAGAGGCTCATGAGAATTTAGCCATAGCGATGAATCGAATTGGAGGAAAAAGTAATTCAGGAGAAGGCGGAGAAGATTCTAAGCGTTTCCAAAAAGAATTAAATGGTGATTCTAGAAATAGTGCCATCAAACAAGTAGCTTCTGGTCGATTTGGCGTGTCAATCAATTATTTGACAAATGCTAAAGAGATACAAATTAAAATGGCTCAAGGTGCAAAACCAGGAGAAGGTGGTCAATTACCTGGTGAAAAAGTGGTGCCTTGGATTGCTGAAACTAGAAATTCGACTCCCTATGTAGGTTTAATTTCGCCACCACCGCATCACGATATTTATTCTATCGAAGATTTATCTCAATTGATTTTCGATTTAAAAAATGCAAATCGTGAAGCACGTATAAACGTTAAGTTAGTTGCCGAAGTAGGAGTTGGAACTATTGCTGCAGGTGTTGCCAAAGCAAAGGCCGATGTAATCTTAATTTCGGGTTATGATGGAGGAACAGGTGCTGCACCATTGACCTCACTACAACACACAGGGATTCCGTGGGAACTTGGCTTAGCAGAAGCGCAACAAACTTTACTCTTAAATGATTTAAGAAGCCGAATCGTTCTAGAATGTGACGGACAATTAAAAACAGGTCGTGATGTAGCTGTTGCTGCATTATTAGGAGCAGAGGAATTTGGTTTTGCAACAGCTCCTTTGGTTGCCTCTGGTTGCATCATGATGAGAGCATGTCACCTAAATACGTGTCCAGTTGGTATTGCAACTCAGGATCCTGAATTAAGAAAGAATTTTAAAGGAACACCTGAGCATGTTATTAACTTTATGTATTTTATTGCTGAGGAGTTAAGAGGAATTATGGCACAACTAGGATTCAGAACCCTAAAAGAAATGGTGGGACAATCTCAAAAATTGAATGTAAACAAAGCCATCAAACATTATAAAGCTAGTGGGTTAGATTTGTCTACAATTTTATACAAACCTGAGAAAGCAAAGACAGTTCCTAATCACAATACCACAACTCAAGATCATGCATTAGAACATGTACTTGATTTTGATATTATCAAAGCGGCTATTCCTTCCATATACAGAAAAGAAAGAACTAGAGTTACTTTTGATATTAAAAATACAGACCGTTCTGTAGGTGCGATATTGAGTAATGAAATTTCAAAAATATACGGTGCCCAAGGTTTGCCAGAAGATACTATACTGGTAGACTTTACAGGTTCGGCTGGACAAAGTTTCGGAGCTTTTGCCACAAATGGGTTGTCATTCAAAATTCACGGAAACTGTAACGATTACTTAGGAAAAGGACTTTCTGGAGGAAAATTAATTATCAAGGTTCCTCCTACTGCAACTTTTAAACCAGAAGAAAACATCATTATAGGCAACGTAGCATTATATGGAGCCATTACAGGTGAAGCCTATATAAATGGTATGGCAGGAGAACGTTTTTGTGTAAGAAATTCAGGAGCCACTGCAGTTGTAGAGGGCATTGGAGATCACGGTTGCGAATACATGACTGGTGGTACAGTAGTGGTTCTAGGCAAAACTGGAAGAAACTTTGCAGCAGGTATGAGCGGTGGAATTGCTTATGTATTTGATGCAGATAAAAAATTTGATGCTACTTTATGTAACATGGAAATGGTTGCTTTTGACCCTATGGAAGAAGATGATTTTGTTAAACTAAGACGTTTGATAAGAAACCACTCTATGTACACCAATAGTCCTTTAGCAAAAAGAATTTTGAGTGATTGGGAAAACCAAAGCAAACACTTTATTAAAGTTATGCCGACTGATTACAAAAAAGCATTGAAACGATTAGCAGAAGAAAAGCAAATAGAAGAACTAATAGCACAATAGTCATGGGTAAAATAGGTGGATTTAAAGAATATGCTAGAACCGACGAAAGTAACTTAGCAGTTCAAGAAAGAGTATCCAATTACAACGAATTTACGATTCCGTTAGCAAAAGATAAAATCAAAGAACAAGGTTCACGATGTATGGATTGCGGCATTCCGTTTTGTCACAGTTCTTGTCCGTTAGGAAATTTAATTCCTGATTTTAATGACATGGTGCATCAAGAAGAATGGCAAGGTGCTTTAGAAATTTTGCAGTCAACCAACAACTTTCCAGAATTTACAGGTCGTTTATGCCCTGCTCCTTGCGAAAAATCATGCGTTCTTGGTATTATAGCAGAACCTGTAGCTATTGAAAATATCGAAAAAAGCATCATTGAAAGAGGTTTTGCTGAAGGTTGGATTAAACCGCAACCACCTGAAACAAGAACAGGAAAAACGGTTGCTGTAGTAGGTTCTGGTCCTGCGGGATTGGCTGCCGCTCAACAATTGAATCGTGCAGGTCATACGGTTACTGTTTTTGAAAGAGACAATGCTATTGGTGGATTGTTGCGTTACGGTATTCCGAATTTTAAATTAGAAAAAGCAATCATAGACAGACGTGTTGCTATTTTAGAAGCCGAAGGAATTACATTCAAAACCAATGTAAATGTTGGTGTAAATTATAGTGTTGAGGAATTAAAAGCTTTTGACTCTATTGTATTGTGTGGCGGTGCAACAGAAAGAAGAAGTTTGCCTACCAAAGGAATAGATAGTAAAGGTGTGGTTCAAGCCATGGATTTCTTGACCCAACAGACCAAAGTTTTGTATGGTGAAAAAATAGAAAATCAAGTAAAAGCAACTGGCAAAAACGTAATTGTTATTGGTGGTGGTGATACCGGTTCTGACTGCGTAGGTACTTCTAATAGACACGGTGCTGCATCAGTCACTAACTTTGAAATCATGCCTAAACCACCTGTTGGTAGAAGTGAAACAACGCCTTGGCCTTTCTGGCCATTGCAATTAAAAACCTCTTCATCACACGAAGAAGGTTGTGATAGAAATTGGTTAATTAATACCAAAGAATTCATTGCCAACGAAAAAGGAGAACTTACAGGTTTGAAAACCGTAGAAGTACAATGGAAAATGACACCTGGGCAACGACCAGAATTAATTGAAAAAGAAGGTTCTGAAAAAATATGGCCTTGCGAATTAGCCTTGTTAGCACTAGGTTTTACAGGTCCTGAAAAAACATTAAGTTCACAATTAGGCATTGAAATTGACATGCGCAACAACTATAAAGCGAATAATTACAAAACAAATATTCCTAATATTTTCACTGCTGGCGATATGCGTAGAGGACAATCCTTAATTGTTTGGGCCATTTCTGAAGGTCGTGAAGCGGCAAGAGAAGTCGATTTGTTTTTAATGGGCTTTACCAATTTACCAACAAAAGGAAACGGAGATTTACCAAGTTTGTAAATAAAATTATATTGCATTTAAAAAGCCTCTAAAAGTGATTTTAGAGGCTTTTTTTATTTTAAATACTAAAGATTTTAGTTCTGATTGCTTAGGTAGAAAACTATTTTCAATTTTGACATAAACAAGTAGAGTAAACGAACGAACATTCTACCGAAAAACTGGCTATGAGATTTGGTATTTGTTGTTGGGAGGCTTTCTTACTTAGTACGCTTAATTTTTATTGGACTTTGTCGAGTATCAAATACATCAAAAATTTCGATTCTATTTTTCTCCAAATTTATCCAATAAATAATTTTGTAATTTGTAGAAACAAGATAACGAAAATTTCTAGAATCATTTTCTAATAATTCTTCTTCTTGTCCAATTGTAGGTTGTTTTTTTAGTTTTTTCGCTTCTGTTGTAATTCCAATAACGAGAGTTTTGGCTACATTTAAACTTGCTTTTTCTTTATAGTAATTAAAGATATTTTTGAGCTCTTTTTTAGAAAAATCGGTCCAATAAATTTCTAACTCCATTTTTCTATTTCGGAAATTAATATACTGTTTTCAGTCAATCGCTCATTTTTAGAATCTTCAGTAGATTGATCAATTCTTTTTTGAAACTCTTTCATTGTCATTGGTTTCAGTTCTGAATTGGAT
>CANGUZ010000054.1 GCA_947457255.1 Flavobacteriaceae bacterium | reverse complement strand
TAAGCTCTTTTATTTTTACGCCATAATCCACTCTGAATTTTTTCTTGTCGGCAGCTGTAATATTTTCTAATTCAAGGCCTTTAAATTCTGTGCTAGACACACTAATTTTTGACAATGTTACTGTAGTGGTAATCGTTTTTTCTTTTCGAATAAAAGTAACTAATACCTTGTCGTCAGGTCTTTTTGTATTAACGTAACCAGATAACTCCGCAAAAGTAGATATGTTCTGATTGTCTAATTTAATTATGATATCTCCTGTTTGCAAACCTGCTTTTTCAGCTCCAGAATTTTTAGTTGTTTTTTTAATATAAAAGCCTTGTGTTTCTTTAATGCCTAATTCTTTTGAAGCAGAACCATTTAGCTCAGCACCTTCAACACCAAGAATACCTCTTTGTACATTGCCAAACTCCATAATATCCTGAATGATTTTTCGAGTTATATTGGAAGGAACAGCAAAAGAGTAGCCTACATAAGAACCCGTTTGAGAAGAAATCATAGTATTGATACCTATTAACTCACCATGAGTATTGACCAATGCGCCACCACTATTACCAGGATTTACAGCAGCATCCGTTTGAATAAAAGATTGAATTCCGTTGGTGTCTAAATTTCTTGCCTTAGCAGAAACGATTCCAGCAGTAACTGTTGAGGTTAAATTGTATGGATTTCCAACTGCCAAAACCCATTCGCCCACTTTAACATTATCAGAATCGGCAAAGACAGAATACGGTAATTTTTCGTTTGCATCAATTTTTAATACAGCAATATCCATTTTGGCATCTGAGCCAATGAGTTTGGCTTTGTATTTTTTCTTGTCATTTAAAGTAATTTCTAATTCCGAAGCATCTTTAACTACATGATTATTGGTTACAATATATCCGTCTTCTGAGATTATTACTCCAGAACCAGTTCCAACTTGTTCTTGCTGTTGCTGACCACCGCCAAAACCATAGAAAAATTCCAACATTGGGTTAGTAGTTGTTCTAAACGAAACATTTTTTACGTGAACAACAGTATGAACCGTTTTATCGGCGGCCTCAGTAAAATCTACTGCTTCACTACTCAAACCTACATTTCTAGAATAATTTTCAGGTGCAAGAGTTACTATTGATTTCGAACGCATCAAATCGCTATCAAATAACAATTTGTAGGCACCAAGAGTAGTTGCTCCGCTTAATAAAGAAACTAAAAATAAATTTCCAAATCTTTTCATTGTTGATAGTTTTTATGTTATTTGTAGGTAAAATTATTAAAATATTTTTTTCACATATCTAGTTTAACTAACGTTTAACAGTGATTAACTTTTAATTATTAGTTGTACTTTTGTGTTATTACAATTTCAAAAATGCAAACAGAATTTTACAAATACCAAGGCACAGGAAATGATTTCGTGATGATTGACAATCGTACTAATTTTTTTCCAAAAGACAACATTAAATTAATTGAACGACTTTGCAATCGCCGTTTTGGGATAGGAGCTGATGGATTAATTCTTTTAGAAAAGGATTCAGAAACTGATTTCAAAATGGTCTATTACAACTCAGATGGTAATCAAAGTTCCATGTGTGGCAATGGTGGAAGGTGTTTAGTTGCTTTCGCAAAAAAATTAAATGTTATTGAAAATCAAACTATTTTTATAGCAACAGATGGTTTGCATCACGCAACAATTTCAGAAGACGGAATCGTTTCGCTTCAAATGAAATCAGTAGATGCTGTAAAAACAACACCCGAATATGTTTTTTTGGATACAGGTTCACCTCACCACATTCAAATGGTAGACCATTTAGAACATTTTAATGTTAAAGAAGTTGGAGCAAAAATACGTTACAGCGATTTATATGGAAAATCAGGAAGTAACGTAAATTTTGTGAAACAAATTTCCGAAAATACCTTTGCAATCAGAACTTATGAAAGAGGTGTAGAAGACGAAACCTTATCCTGCGGAACAGGAGCTACAGCAGCCGCAATTGCTATGTATAGTATAGGAAAAACCAATTTAAATACTGTTCAAATTAATGTCCAAGGTGGCAAACTCGAAATTTCATTTGATAAAACGCATGAAAAGTTTACCAATGTTTTTCTGAAAGGACCAGCAGAATTTGTTTTTAAAGGAACGATTCAATGGTAACTCTAAAAGGTCAAAATATATATTTACGTGCGCTCGAACCCGATGATTTGGAGTTCGTTTATTCTATAGAAAATGATGAGTCCATTTGGGAAGTAAGCAATACACAAACCCCTTACAGCCGATTTTTGATTCGTCAGTATTTAGAAAATGCGCATCAAGATATTTATGAAGCCAAGCAACTTCGGTTAGCAATATGCAAAAATCAAGATTTCTCTGCCATAGGTTTAATAGATTTATTTGATTTTGATCCTAAAAATAATAGAGCAGGCATTGGTATTCTCATAAAAGATTCTAAAAACAGAAATTCTGGAATTGGTTCAGAATCATTAGATTTACTAATTCAGTATGCTTTTGCAAAATTAAATTTACATCAACTTTATGCAAATATTGATTTAGAAAATGAGGTCAGTTTAGCACTTTTTACTAATTTTGGTTTTCAAAATATTGGAACCAAAAAACAATGGAACTTGGTTAACGGTCAATACAAAGACGAAGCTTTGTTTCAATTAATTAATCCATCTTAAATTTATCATTTTGAACTTTAAAAAAATTATTACACTATTTTCATTGCTATTAATTTCAGGTTTAATAGTTTACGGATACTTATTATATCGTGACATTTTTGGAGCCAATACCAAGTTTAAAGAAAATGAAGTTTTTGTATATATTCCAACAGAATCTGACTACGAAGCTGTAAAAAAAATAGTTTCTCCTTATATACAAGATATGGAACGATTTGAAATGGTAGCTAATAAAAAATCATATCCAGAACGAACTGAAAAAGCAGGACGGTTTTTACTAAAAAAAGGAATGAATAGCAATGAAATTGTAAATGCTTTACGTATAAATGTTCCTGTTAATTTGGCTTTTAATAATCAAGAACGACTAGAAAACTTTGCTGGACGCATTGGTTCTCAAATTGAATCGGATAGTTTGAGTTTGTTAACTGCATTTAAAGATAAAAAGTTTTTAGAGGAAAACGGATTTACGGAAGAGAATGTTTTAAGTATGTTTATTCCCAATTCCTATGAATTCTTTTGGAATACAAATGCTACAAAATTTAGAGATAAAATGGCTAAGGAATATCGTAAATTTTGGACTGAGGCTCGCTTAGAAAAAGCAAAACTGCAAAATCTAACACCTATTCAAGTTTCGGTATTAGCATCAATTGTGCATAAGGAAACCGTAAAAAGAGATGAAAGACCAAAAGTGGCTGGGGTTTATTTGAATAGATTAGAAAGGGGAATAAAATTAGAAGCTGATCCAACGGTTATTTATGCTGTTAAATTAAAATCAGGCGACTTTACTCAAGTTATAAAAAGAGTTTTATATAGAGATTTAGAAACTGACTCGCCTTATAATACCTATAAATATGAAGGGCTTCCACCAGGACCAATTGCGATGCCTGATATTACTGCTTTAGACGCGGTGTTAAATCCAGAAAAACACAATTATATATATTTCTGCGCTAGTGTTACAAACTTTGGTTATCATGAATTTGCGGTAACAACTGCTCAACATGAAGTAAACCGTCAAAAATATGTGGCTTGGGTTAATCAACAAGGTATAAAGAGGTAAATTTTGAAATACGAAACCCGTTATTATTTTATTCCATTTGTTTTTATATTTTCTTCTTCGGTTTTTTCTCAACTTTTAAAGTCAGCCGATACTTTAGATATTAAGAGAAGAAATACAGTTGTCATTTCGCAAGCGGCAGTTTCTTCTGCAGTTTTAGTAGGATTGCATCAACTTTGGTATGCAGACTATCCAAAATCTGATTTTCGTTTTATTAATGA
This sequence comes from Flavobacteriaceae bacterium, assembly GCA_947457255.1. Taxonomy (GTDB): domain Bacteria; phylum Bacteroidota; class Bacteroidia; order Flavobacteriales; family Flavobacteriaceae; genus Flavobacterium. The sequence goes on along the minus strand of CANGUZ010000054.1, from coordinate 6,957 downwards.
CAATGCAGAGTGGCTTCAAATGGACAAAGCAGGTCATGTATTTTCTTCCTATCAATTAGGGAGGTTTAGTAAAGAAGCTTTACAATGGAGTGGAGTAAGTAGAAAAAATCAATTGCTATATGGTGTCACTTTAGGATTTGTATTTCTTTCAGCTGTTGAGGTTATGGATGGGTATTCATCTAATTGGGGTGCTTCAATTGGTGACGTTGCGGCCAATGCTTCAGGAACCGTAATGTATGTATCACAAGAGTTGTTGTGGAAAGAGCAGCGAATTGTTCCGAAATTTTCTTTTCATACCACACCTTATGCACAAGTTCGTCCAAATGTTTTAGGAAATACTTTAAGCGAACAAATTTTGAAGGATTATAATGGGCAAACGTACTGGTTGTCAGTTAATTTACATTCGTTTGTAAAAGGTTCTACAATACCAAAATGGTTCAATATTGCTGTTGGGTATGGAGCAGAAGGAATGATTACTGGAAATAACAGCTTTATAAACACTATTTTTCTCCCAGAATCAAAAAGATACCGCCAATTTTACTTTAGTTTCGATGCCGATTTGACTAAAATTCCCACAAAATCGCATCTTTTAAAAACTTTTTTTTCAATATTTAATTCTGTCAAAATTCCAGCTCCAACGTTTGAAATCAATGGCAAAGGAAATTTTAAATTTCACTATTTGTACTTTTAGAAAACTTTAACTGATTGATTTTCAGATTTGTATTTTTTGTTGTACATTTGTACCGTAGAAATTTCTTGAAGTGACAGGTTAAGAAGAAAAACAAAACATGATTAAAAAATGGTTTTTTTACACAAGTTTGATCGTAATTATTGCTTATTTAAGCGCTGGTTTTAAACCCTTCGAATTACAAAATCACAATTGGTTTCAGGTAAATAATAATGATGAATTATCATACTTGTTTCCTTCAAAAGAACAAAAAGATTACCCTAATTTAAATGTTCCTTTTACCGGTAAGTTTTTTATAGGTTTTAAAGAAGCTGTTGCATTTAAAGAATCGCAAGGCAAATACAAAAAAATAAATACTTTAGGGTATATGGGTAAATACCAGTTTGGTTTAGAGACACTTAAAACCATTGGAATTGAAGACAGTCTAACCTTTCTAAATAGTCCTAAATTACAAGAAAAAGCATTTGTTGCACTTTTATCAAAAAACAAATGGGAATTGAAGGACGAAATCGAAAAATTTTCTGGAAAAATAATTAGTGGTGTTAAAGTCACTGAATCTGGTATTTTAGCTGCAGCTCATTTAGGTGGTGCTGGTTCTGTAAAAAGATTTCTAAATTCTAATGGTGCTAAAAAATGTAAAGATAATTATGGGACTTCTGTAAAAACGTATATGAGAGAATTCGGGGGTTATGAAACATCTGGTATAATAGCTGATAATGATGCAAAAGCAAAATAATAATTGTATTCATTAAAAAACAATCCTGCTATGACAGGATTTTTTTATGATTTGTGAATAATAAATATGGTTGGTCTGTTGTGCAAATCTATAGTTGTTTTTTTCCAATCAGAAACGCGCATGGTTTTAATATACTCAGAAGGTAACGTGATATCTGTAGCAACACACAAATGAGTGTTGGGTTGCAAGGCTTGCAAAATATCATCTAACATTTTATTGTTTCTAAAAGGGGTTTCAATAAAAATTTGCGATTGATTTTTGTCCTGAGATAATTTCTCCAAATTTTTTATTGCTACCTTTTTCTCTGCCTTATCAATAGGAAGATAGCCGTTAAATGCAAAATTCTGACCATTCATTCCAGAAGCCATTAAAGCCAAGAGAATAGATGAAGGACCTACTAACGGTATGACCTGAATGTTTTTTTCATGTGCTAATTTAACAATTACTGCGCCAGGATCTGCAATTCCTGGGCAACCTGCTTCAGACATTAAACCAATATTTTTGCCTTCAAGACATGGTTGAATCATTTTATTGTGTTCTGAAATTAAGGTGTGCTTGTTCAAAGCACTTAATCTCAATGAAGCTTGTACTTTTTCAGGATGAATGCTTTTTATGAATTTTCGCGCTGTTTTTTCATTTTCTACAATATAGTCATCAATAAAATCAACAGCTCTTTTTACCGTTTGTGGTAAAACATCTAAAGGATCACTTTCTCCCAAAGTTGTAGGAATTAAATAAAGTTTTCCTCGAGTAAGGGTAGTTTTGGGCGTCTCTTTTTTACTGTATTTTGTAATTAATTTTTCAGCAATAACTTCACATGATTTGTCTAGCATGGCAAAAACCGAATCAAACCCATTTTGCAAACCATAATAAGGATCAGGAACATCTACATTTTCTCCTGGAAAAAGTTCGTTTAATATGAGTTTTACTTTGCTTTTTTGTTCTTCGTTTTTGGCTTGTGAAATTACATCATTGTAATTGGAATTATCCATTACATAAATGTAATCAAAAGTATCCAAGTCGGTACTCTTAAAATGTCTGCCTTTTTGGAGTGAAATATCGAGTTTGTTTTTTTTGGCAACTGCAATGGCTCTATCATCAGGTTGTTTTCCAACATGCCAATTTCCTGTTCCTGCAGAATCTACAAAAAATAAATCTTTAGGGAGTTTTGAGGCTAATAATCCTTCTGCCATAGGAGAACGACAGATATTGCCAAGACAAACCATTAAAATTTTAACGGACATTTACAGAGTTAATTTTTTATTGATGTCTTCTACAAATTTTTTGAATTGCTTGTCGGTAGAAACTAAATTATCAACTGTTTTGCAAGCGTGAAGCACGGTTGCATGGTCGCGATCGCCAATTTGAGAACCAATATTTGCTAATGAAGCTTTAGTGAATTTTTTTGCAAAAAACATGGCTAATTGCCTTGCTTGCACAACATGACGTTTTCTAGTTTTAGATTGTAAGGTTTCTAAATCCAATTGAAAATAATCAGAAACAATTTTCTGAATATAATCTATAGAAATTTCTCTCTTTACATTTTTAACAAATTTCTCTACAACATGTTTGGCTAAATCTAAAGTAACTTCTTTTTTATTGAAAGACGATTGTGCTATTAATGAAATAATAGCGCCTTCTAATTCTCGAACATTTGTTTTGATGTTTCTGGCAACATATTCAATAATTTCGTCGGGCATTTCTACACCATCTCGGTATAAAATATTTTTTAGAATAGAAATTCTTGTTTCATAATCAGGCTGATGCAGTTCAGCCGATAATCCCCATTTAAATCGAGAAAGCAAACGCTGTTCAATGTCCTGCATGTCAACAGGTGCTTTATCAGAAGTTAGAATTACCTGTTTTCCGTTTTGATGTAAATAGTTGAATATATGAAAAAACACGTCTTGAGTTCCTGATTTTCCTGATAAAAACTGAACATCATCTATAATTAAAACATCAATTAACTGATAGAAATGTATAAAATCATTTCGATTGTTTTTCTTTACAGAATCGATATATTGTTGCGTGAAAATTTCTGCTGAAATATATAAAACGGTTTTCTCAGGATATTTATCTTTAATTTCAACACCAATAGCATGAGCCAAATGGGTTTTACCTAGTCCAACTCCTCCAAAAATTAATAACGGATTAAATGATGTTCCTCCGGGCTTATTGGCTACTGCCATACCTGCAGAACGGGCAAGTCTGTTAGAATCTCCTTCAAGAAAATTATCAAAACTATAATTTGCATTTAGTTGAGATTCTATTTTTAAGTTTCTAATTCCTGGAATAACAAACGGATTTTTTAATTCAGGACTTAAGTTTTTAAATGGAGCATCTACTTCTTGGGTTTTCATAGAACTTCTATGAGCACTTGGCAATTGCTCCATAAAGGGTTGCTTATTACCATAAGTGTTTTCCATTTTTATTTTATACAATAATTTAGCGTTTTTACCAAGCTCTTTGGTTAAGGCTACTTTTAACAATTTTACGTAATGTTCTTCAAGCCATTCGTAGAAAAATTTACTAGGAACTTGAATATATAATGCATTATCGGTAAGCTCAACAGACTTAATCGGTTCGAACCAAGTTTTGTAGGCTTGGTCTTGGATATTGTCTTTTATGAAAGACAGACAATTTTCCCATACTGATTGCGCAGTTTTGCTCATATTTTTTGTTAAATTTGTATTTTTATTAAAGGTTATCTTACAAAGAAATAAGTGTATAATTTATCTCTTTTTTGGGGTAACAAATATGTGAACAAAAATCGTTAAAAAAAAATTAAATACACATTGGTTTTTTAAAAATATTGTTGTAAGGCATTTTATAACAACCATAAAGATACTAAAATTTTAATACAAACAAAATGAGAGAGCATCAAATTGAAGTAAGGGTTCGTTATTCAGAAACAGACCAAATGGGAGTTGTTTATCACGGTAATTATATCCCTTATTTTGAGATAGGCAGAGTGGAATGGCTAAGAAACAAAGGGGTTTCCTACAAAAGTTTAGAAGAAAGTGGAATTGCTTTACCAATTGTTTCCATGACTATAAATTACAAAAAGTCAGCACGTTATGACGACCTATTGGTAGTAAAAACAAAGTTCAAAAAACACAGTACTGTTAAGATAGAATTTGATTGTGAAATTTGGAGCGAGCAAAATGAGTTATTAACAACGGCTGCTTTTATTTTAGTTTTTGTAGACTTAAAAACGGGGCGCCCAACTGCTCCTCCTGATGCTTTAAAATTACTTTTAGAGGAAATGAAAGAATAATCATTATCTTTCATAATTACCCCTAATTTCTATCTAGACTTTGGGGATTTTTTTATTTATTTGTCAAAATTCCAATAAAATATAAACATGAAATATTCTATCATTATTTTATTCTTTTTATTAATAATTTCTTCATGCAACAAAACCGAATCTAAAAGCAATTTGCATATTACAGGAAACGTAAAAGGATTGAAAAAAGGCACACTTTATATCCAAAAAATAGTCGATACATCACTTGTAGCCATTGACACCATAGAAATAAATGGAGACTCAAATTTCACAAGTGATCTAGAAATAAATTCACCAGAAATGTATTATTTGTTTTTGGATAGAGGTGTTACCAATTCCTTAGATAATAATTTGTCGTTTTTTGCCGAAGCCGGAACAATAAATATTCAAACGAGTCTAGACTATTTTAACTCTGATACTCAAATAACAGGTTCTAAAAATCAGGATAAATACGATGAATTTAAAAAGATTACTTCTCGTTTCAATGATGAAAATTTATCTTTAACAGAGCTAAAATTCAATGCTTTTAAAAACAAGAACTTTAAAAAGGTTGACAGTATAGAAGCAAAACAAAATCTGAACTTAAAAAGAAGGTATTTGTTTACCACTAATTTTGCGCTCAACAATAAAGACTATGAAGTTGCGCCTTATGTAGCATTAACTGAGATTTCAGATATCAATTTAAAATATTTAGATACGATACAAAAATCGATGACTCCAAAAATTGCGCAATCACTTTACGGAAAAAAATTAATTCAATTTTATAAAGAGAGAAAGAAACAAGAGTAAAATCACTCAACAACTTTTGAAATAATCATAGGGAAATTGAAAAAACTTCAAACAGGTATAAACAAAAAGACCGTCCCAAAACTGGAACGGTCTCTTGAGCCGGCGGAGGGACTCGAACCCACGACCTGCTGATTACAAATCAGCTGCTCTAGCCAACTGAGCTACGCTGGCGTTATTACGGTTGCAAATATAGAAGTGTATTTTATATTTGCAAAATAAAATTACACTTTTTTTATTGACTTTTTTACTGTAATTCGTTGATTTTAGCAACCAATTGATTTGCTGCTTGTTCTAATTCTGCATTTATTTGTTTGAAATGTGCTTTTTTATTTTCTACTTTTTTAGCGTTTACCTTAGTAATTAAAGTATCAAAAGTGGCTATAGCTTCATCAATCAAAGCGTTAGTTGCTTCTGTTGGTTTTCCTGTCGTTGACATTTCAAATAAGTAAACCGCTTCTATAATATCTCCTAAAACGTAGTTAATGTCTTTTTTTAAATTTTTAACGTTTGCCATGGTATTCTTAATTTTTAAATTTCTTAATTCGGGTGCAAAAATACATATAATCTTTCTATAACCTACTACGAAATGTAAATTTCTAAAACAGACCCTTTCCCTATCAACTTATATTGGGTTAAAGCCGCTGGAATTAATATCGTATCTCCTTTTTTATAATGATAGGAAATTTCGTTGGCGTCAATTTCAAAATTTCCTTCTACACACATATATACCGTAAAGGATTTTCCGTTTTTATTTACAGGAATAACTCCGTCAAGTGGAATAAAATTAGTTGTAAAATAGTTGCAATTCACTATTTCATTAGATTTATTCTCAATTGTAGTATACTTTTTTTGAGTTTCCGTTTTATTATAATTGATAGCTTCCAAAGCTAAATCGACATGTAATTCTCTGGTATTTCCTTGAGTATCTACTCTGTCAAAATCATAAATACGATAGGTAATATCAGATGTTTGTTGAATTTCGGCCACCACTAATCCTGCTCCTATGGCGTGAACAGTTCCTGTTTCTAGAAAGAAAACATCGCCCGCTTTTACCTTTACATCATTTAGAATTGACAATACTGATTTGTTTTCAAGATTTTTGATGTATTCTGTTGCATTCGATTTTTCTTTAAAACCAACAATAATTCTAGCATTTTCATCAGCTTGCATGATGAACCACATTTCGGTTTTACCAAAAGAATGATGACGCTTTTGTGCCAATTCGTCATTAGGATGTACTTGAATAGACAAATCTTCTCTAGCATCTAAAAACTTAAAAAGCAACGGAAATTGTTTGCCGAAACGACTGTAAACTTCTGTTCCGAGAAGTTCATTAGGAAAGTCATTTATAATTTCTGTTAATGATTTACCTGATAAATGACCGTTTGCAATCACACTTACATCTCCTTCAACAGTGGATAACTCCCAACTTTCCCCAGTAATATCAGAAGTTATTGG
>CANGUZ010000053.1 GCA_947457255.1 Flavobacteriaceae bacterium | reverse complement strand
CAGTAAATAGTTCATCAGTTTGTCCAGGGTTAAATGCAACAGTTACAGCTACTCCAGCAATACCAGGTACTTATTCGTATGCATGGACAGTACCTTCAGGAGCTACAGCACCCGGAAATGTACCAACATTTTCAACTTCGGTGGCAGGAACTTACAGTGTAATTATAACAAATTTGACAACTACTTGTGTAAGTGCAAGTGCATCAGGGACAGTAACGATAAAACCCATACCAACAGCATCATTTTCTACTAAATCGCCTATTGTTTGTTCTGGAATCCCAGCTCGATTAGATTTTGAAGGAACTCCATTAACAACAGTAACCTATACGGAGAATGGAGTTGTTAAAACAATTCAATTAAATTCAGATGGAGAAGCTGAAGTTGCTGTAAATCAAAATTCTGTTTATAATTTGATTAGTGTGTCTTATGATGATTTGCCAAGTTGCAGTCAAAATCTAACGGGTAGTGTTACTATTACAGTTTTGCCATTACCTTCTGCAACAATTTCTACCAAAACACCAACTATTTGTTCTGGTGACTCAGCTCGTATTGATTTTGAAGGAACTCCATTAGCATTAGTATCCTATACTCTTGATGGTGTAACGAATACGATTTTATTAGACTCTGATGGAGAAGCTTCGTTATTAGCTACTCAAAACAGTACTTATACATTAGTAAGTGTTTCCTCAAGTGGAACTGGTAGTTGTACAAAACTTTTAACAGAGTCAGTAACAATATCTGTTAATCCAAAACCAACAGTAAGTGTTTCTTCAAGCGGAACAGCTTGTTCAGGTAATGCCATTAATGTAACATTCACCGGAACTCCAAATACAATTGTTACTTACAGAGTAAACGGTGGTGCTATCCAAAATATAACAATTGGCTCTTCTGGAATAGCGGTATTAAACACAACTTTAGTAGCTACCTCAACATTTAAATTAGAAAGCATCACATTAACAAATCCTCCAAATTGTTCACAACCATTATCAGAGGAAACCATAATAAATGTGAATCAACCACCTGTTGCAGGAAGTAATGCTAATTTATCAATATGTAATGATGCAATTCCTCAAGATCTATTTTTGTTATTGGGTTCAAATGCGCAATCTGGAGGTACGTGGTTCCCAACTCTTGCCAGTGGAACTGGATTTTTTGATCCTAAAGTTGATGTTTCAGGTTCTTATATCTACACAGTAGCAGGAACACCTCCATGTGTGAATGATACTGCTCAAGTTAGCGTCACAATTGTTACTGCTCCAAATGCTGGAACTAGCAATCCTAGTGCTAACTTATGTTCAAATTCAGCTCCAATTGATTTGATAACCCTCCTTATTGGTTCGCCACAAACAGGTGGGACTTGGTCACCTCCGTTAACGAGTGGTAATGGAATATATGATCCTTCAACAGATTTAGCAGGAGTTTATACTTATACTGTTCTAGGGGCAACATCGTGTGCAAATGCCCAGGCAACAGTGACTATTTCAATAACACCTGGTCCAAATGCAGGAGTTTCAGGAAATACAACTTTTTGTGAAGGAAGTCCATCAAAAGATTTGTTTTTAAGTTTAGGTGGAACTCCTCAAATAGGAGGCACTTGGTCGCCATCTCTTGCAAGTGGTAGTGGGATTTTTAATCCAGCACTAGATAAAGCAGGAGTTTATACTTATTCATTTTCAGGTAGTCAACCTTGTGATAATGATACAGCTACGGTAAACGTTACTTTAAATCCATCACCAGATGCAGGAGAAGATAGTACAACATCTATTTGCTCAAATGTAGACGGAAAAGATTTATTTACTTTTCTTAAAGGAACTCCACAGTTAGGAGGAACTTGGACACCAACTTTAGCAAGCGGAACAGGTTTCTTTGATCCTGCGGTTGATTTAGCTGGAGAGTATACCTATACAGTAGGAAATCCTTTTTGTACTCCAGATGAAGCGAAAATTTTAGTCACAATTATTCCTGGTCCAGATGCAGGATTGCCAGGAAGTGTAACTTTTTGTGCTTCTAGTCTACCTCAAAATTTATTTTCAAGTCTAAAAGGGACTCCACAAGTAGGCGGAACATGGACTTCTCCAAATGGAGCTACTAGTACAGGTGTTTTTGACCCTAAAGTTGATTTGCCAGGAGTTTATACCTATACATTTGAAGGGAATCAGCCTTGCGATGATGATACGGCTACAGTAACTGTAACAGTTGATCCAATTGTAAATGCAGGAACTTTTGTTGGCATACAAAATGTTTGTACATCAGTTGGTACATTTGATTTATCCTCACTGTTAAAAGATAATTTAACAGGTGGAACATGGTCTGATAGTAACAATCAAAATGTTACTAGTCCAATTGATGTTTCAAAACTTACTCCTAATACCTATAGTTATACATACAAGGTAACCAATTCATGTGGAACAGATAATGAAGTAGTTCAATTTGTTATACTACCTAATCCGGTTTTAGCGTCCAAAAACATAGCAATTTCTTCCCCAAATTGTAAAGGGAATAATGTAGCAGTTACCTTAACAAATATGGAAAATGGTGTTTATATTATAAATTACAATTTATCTATAAGTAATGTCTTAACAAATCAAAATGCAAATGTAACTATAGTTAATGGTACTGGGACTTTTAATATCAATGCTGCTAACATACCAAATTTAGGAACCACAAGAGTTACTTTTTTAACCATAACAAATGCTTCAACGAATTGTACTACTACTATTAATCCAAATGTAAGTGCCGATTTTATTTTGCGTCCGAGTTCAAATTTAGAAGATGTAAATCTAGCCATTGCAGATGTTTGTGAAGGTAGTGATGTTGTTGTAACTATTTCTGGTGCTTCGACTGGGTTAGCTGATGGTAATTATCAATTTATATATACTATTCCTGATGCAGTACCAAGTTCAGGAACAAGCGGAACTATAGCTATCGCAAGTGGAACAGGTCAATTCAGTATACCTGCTTCTTATTTTGTAAAAGCGGCAAGTTATTCCCTAACTATTTCATCTATTACGAATCTTTCCTCAGGATGTAATAATTCAACAGAAGATGCGAAAACTTCTTTTCAAGTATTTCCATTGCCTGACGCTACTGGTGCAATACTCAGTTCAGCTTCAGCGTGCTTAAATTCCTCTAATGAAGTTTCCCTATCAGGTGCTAATGCTATAAGTGACGGATTATACGATATCACATATGAGTTATCAGGGGTTAGTACGTATTCTACAACAGTAAATGTAGAGTTTGTAAGAGGTAAAACAAATTTTGTTATACCTGCTTCAGTATTAAATACTGTCGGGAATGTCACTATCACAATAGATAAAATTATTTCAGGTGTAAGTCAATGTGATACATCAGGAAGTGTAATTTTACCAATATCTTTTAATGTTATTGAGCTAGATACTCCAATACTTACTGATAAAGGAAACGAATTTTGTGAAAACGACAATCCAACTATAGCTAATTTATCAGTTAATGTTTCTGGATCAGAACCATTAGTTTGGTATGATGCTGCGACTGGTGGAAACGTTTTAAATAGCACCGATTTACTAGAAGATGGTAGCTCTTATTTCGCTACATTAAAATCTGCATCAGGTTGCGAAAGTACTCTACGATTAGAAGTAATTGTCGATTTAACAAAATGCAAAGACATCTTAATTCCTGACGGATTTTCTCCAAATGGCGACACAGTAAATGACGAATTTGTGATTAAAAATATAGAAAGTGCTTTTCCAAATTTCACATTAGAAATTTATAATAGATACGGAAATATTCTATACAAAGGAAATAGAAATACTCCAAATTGGGATGGTACAGCCACTCAAGGTGGAATCAAAATTGGAGAAACTACACTTCCAGTAGGAGTTTATTTTTATATTTTAGAGTATAATGATGGAATTAATAAACCAAAACAAGGCAGACTCTATTTAAGTAGATAAAAGAAAAAAAGATGAAAAAAAGAAGTATTATATTTTTAGTTCTTATAAGCACTTTTCTAGTTTCTACTCTAGCAAATGCGCAGCAAGACCCGCAGTTTACTCATTATATGTATAACATGAATGTGATAAACCCTGCTTATGCAACAGCTAATGAAGGCGTAGTAAATTTAGGAGGATTGTATAGAACACAATGGGTAGGCGCAGTTGGGGCACCTAAAACAGCAACCTTGTTTGCACGTGCACCTATTGCTAAAAAAGTAGAAATGGGAATATCATTTATTAATGACGCCATTGGAGATGTGGTTAATCAAAATAATATTTATGTGGATTTTGCTTACGTAGTACCTCTTTCTGATAAAAGTAAATTATCATTTGGTTTAAAAGGTGGAATGACACTTTTTGATACTAATTTTAATGGATTTAAATTTACAGATGTAAATCCCGATAAGGCTTTTCAGGATAACATCAGTAGGGTTTTCCCAAATGTTGGAGTTGGGACTTTTTATTTTACAGATAAATACTATTTGGGATTTTCGGCACCTAATTTGTTAACCACTCAACACATAGAAAACAAAGATGGAATTAGATATTCTGGAGTAGAAGACATTCATTATTTTCTTACTGGTGGTTACGTATTTAATTTAAATCCCAATTTAAAGTTCAAACCAGCATTCATGGCTAAAGGGGTTTCAGGGGCACCTTTATCTTTAGATATGACTGCTAATTTTTTGATGAATAATAAAATAGAATTGGGAGCAGGGTATCGTTTTGATGATTCAGTTAGTGGATTAGTTAATTTTAAAATTACTCCACAATTGAGAATAGGATACTCTTACGATTATACATTGTCTAATCTGGGTCAATTTAATTCAGGAAGTCACGAAATATTTTTATTGTTTGATTTAGATACATCAAGTCTATCTTCAAAAGGATATGAAAAGTCACCAAGATTCTTCTAATAACGAAAAAAATGAAAAAATACTTTTATATACTTTTTATATTTTGTTTTAGCCTCACACTTTTGGGTGAAAAAGGAAGCGAAAAGAAGGCAAATACATTATTTGATAAAAAATCTTTTGTTAAAGCTGCTGAAATGTATGAGCAGGTAAAGGAGAATCAAAACGTATTGCAAAACTTAGGGGATTGTTACTACAACAATTCTCAAGTAAATGATGCTGCTCGAGTGTATGGAAAACTTTTTTTAACATATAAAGAGAACATTCAGCCTGAATATTATTTTAAATATGCTCAATCTTTACTAGGTATTGCCGATTATGAAAAGGCTGATAAGATCATGAGCGAATATTTAAAATTTGATGTAAGTACTCCTAAGTTTATAACTAATTTACTAACAAATGTTCCTTTCAATTATGTGATTCAGCCCATGTCAAAGAATGGGACAAATGGCGATTTTGGGATATCATTTTATGGCGATAAAGTAGCATTTGCCTCAGCAAGAAATACAGCAGCTAAATCTTTTGGTTGGAACGAAAAAGCCTATCTTGATTTGTTTAGCGCTGATATAAATGATAAAGGTTTACTCTTAAATGTAGAACCATTCCCGAAAGAAATAAATACCGATACTCACGAAAGTTCAGCTACTTTTAGTAATGATGGTCGCATTATGTATTTCAATAGAACCAATGGTAATAAAGTAAAAGTTGGAGATGAAAAAGTAGCGGTTATTAAAATTTTTAAAGCCGAATTTATTGATGGCAAATGGACTAATATAAAAGAGTTGCCATTTACGAGTGATACTTATTCTACCGAGCATCCCGTTTTAAGTAAAGACGGGAAAAAATTATATTTTTCAAGTGACATGCCAGGCACTTTAGGCTCATTTGATATTTTTGTGGTAGATGTCAATGAAGATGGAACTTTTGGGACTCCGCAAAATTTAGGCAAAGCAATAAATACTATTCACAGGGAACAGTTTCCGTCAATTTCTGATAATGGAACTATTTTGTATTTTTCTTCCGATGGACACCAAGGAATGGGTGGTTTAGATATATTTATGAGTACTAGTTTTCAAGGAGTTTTTGCAAAACCTTTAAATTTAGGTCAAACAATAAATAGTAATCTAGATGATTTTGGATATGTAGTCGATGAGAAAAAAAATGCAGGTTATTTATCTTCAAATCGAAAGGGAGGTGATGATAATCTATATAGTTTTACAAGAATAGAAAATCAAGAACGCTATGTTGTTGAGGGAGAAGTAAAAGATAAGAACACTCAAAGTCCATTACCAGGAACATTAGTTTCCTTATACGATGAAAATGATATACTAATTGGGCAAATGGTGGTAGGGGCAGAGGCTGATTATATTTTTAATACAGAACCCAACAAGAAATATAGAATCGAAGCCGTAAGAGATTTTTATATTCCGCATAGTGAAGAATTTACAACAAATGCCGATGGGAAATTACGATATACCATAGAATTATTTGTTGAATGTTACGATGATGCCGAGGAAATTATTACCAAACGTCAAGACGGAAAAGTGCAAATTGTTCTCGAGAACATCTATTTCGATTTAAATAAATGGGACATCAAATCAGAGGCTGCTCGAATCTTAAATGTACTGGTAGATTTATTAAATAAGTATCCTGAAATGGAAATCGAGATTGGTGCCCACACCGATTCTAGAGCATCAGATATGTATAATTTAATTCTATCTAACCGAAGAGCTGCATCTAGTTTAGAATATTTAGTACAATCAGGAATTAAAAGAAAGAGACTTCGTTATAGAGGTTTTGGAGAATCTGTTCCTTTAATTCAATGCGGTACAACTAGAGTCTGCACTGAACAAGAACATTCTATTAACAGACGATGCGAGTTTATCATCTTAAAATAATTAGAGAGCCACTTTTTGAGTGGCTTTTTTAATGATTGCTTTTCGCTAAAACATTTAATTTCCCTTAATTATAATTCTGAGGGATACTCATGAATTACTTCATATTAAAATCCTATTTTTGTGTAAAATTATATTGTATTATGAAAAAGATCATTTTATTTTTTGCATGTGTGTTTTTTGTAAATGTTGAAGCACAGCAACGGCCTAAATTAGTAGTTGGTATTGTAGTAGATCAAATGAAAATGGAATACCTCTATCGGTTTTCAGATGATTTTTCAGACAATGGGTTCAAACGGCTCATGAGCAATGGCTATACTTATCATAACATGCAATACAATTATATGCCAACCTATACGGGTCCCGGTCATGCTTCTATTTATACAGGAACTACACCAAGTATGCACGGAATTGTAGGCAATGAATGGTTTAGTAGAACTTTAGGCACCGAAATGTATTGTACAGATGATAGTTCTGTAAAAACAATAGGAGAAGGTGGCGATAAAGAAGGGCAAATGTCACCAAAAAATCTTCAAACAACTACTATAACTGACGAATTACGTTTGGCTACCAACTTCAAAGGAAAAGTAATTGGAATTAGTTTTAAAGACCGTGGCGCTATTTTACCCGCAGGGCATTTTGCTAATTGGGCCTTTTGGTACAGTAAAACAGGAGCTTTTATTTCAAGTACATTTTATGGTGCAGCTTTGCCAGATTGGGTAACTCAATTCAATCAAGAAAAAAGATATATGTCATATATTACTAAAGGTTGGGACTTATTAAAACCGTTGTCAACTTATAATGAAAGTCTTCCCGATGCGAATCCGTATGAAGGAAAACTGAATGGCGCTAATCCCATTTTTCCTTATAATTTAAAGGAAATGTATGATAAAAAAGACGCAGGGATTTTAAGAGCTACACCTTTCGGCAATGATTTTCTAGTAGATTTTGCTGTGAAAGCTATAGAAAAGGAAGAACTAGGCAAAGACGACATTACTGATTTTTTAGCGCTAAGTTTTTCCTCAACCGATTATATTGGTCATGACATAGGACCACGTTCTGTAGAATTACAGGATACCTATTTACGATTGGATCAAACCATTGCTGAATTTCTAACGTATTTAGACAAAACGGTGGGTAAAGACAATTATGTATTGTTTTTAACTGCCGATCATGCAGGAGCTGAAAACGCAAAATTTTTGAATGACAATAAATATGAAGTAACTAATGTTGAACCAAAAGAAATTGGTAGAGCCTTAAGGAAATTTTCGACTGATACTTATGGAGTAGATTTGATATTAAATTACTCTAGTTTTAATGTCTTTTTTAATAAAGAAATAATAAAAAATAAGGAGTTAGATTTAGGGAAATTAAAACAGAGTTTTGCTGCTTTTTTAATGACCCAGCAGCAAGTAAAAAGAGTATATACTGAAGAAGAAGTGCTTGCCAATTCAGGAAGTGATTATTTTTTAAATTGTATTGCAAAAGGGTATGATGTAACACAATCAGGAGATTTAGTCATTTTAGACAAGCCCGGATTTATAGAATATAGACAAACAGGCACTTCTCACGGAACGCCTTACAGTTATGATACCCACGTACCATTAATTTTTTATGGGTGGAATATCAAAAAAGGAGAATCCCACAAAAGAAAAGAAATTACTGAAATTGCACCAACACTGTCTCAGCTTCTAAAAATCCCTTTTACAAATGGTACAGAAGCCAATGTTTTGTTTGAAATTTTAGATAAATAAAATAAAAGTATAGTATAGTTTCTACAAGTTCCAAAAATGGAATTAAATGCTATAAATGCAAAATCCCGAAACTTTTTAAGCTTCGGGATTTTTTTTGTTTGTGTTGTTTTTGGGTTTATGCAGTAGCTACTTCTAAAGGTAGCATAATCTGATTCTTTAATAAATCTTCAAACGTTTCACGTTCTCTGATTAAGATGCCTTCACCGTCTTTCCATAAAACTTCTGCTGGTTTATATCTCGAATTGTAGTTTGATGACATCGAGAAGCAATAGGCTCCAGCATTTCTAAAACACAAAAGATCACCCTCATTAATTTCGGCAATTCGGCGGTTATTGGCAAACGTATCTGTTTCGCAAATGTAGCCTACCACGGTATAAAAACGCTCTTTCCCTTTTGGATTTGAAATGTTATCGATATGATGTTGCGAACCGTATAACATTGGTCGAATTAAATGATTAAAACCACTATCAATTCCAGCAAAAACAGTAGAAGTGGTTTGTTTTACCACATTTACTTTGGCTAAAAAATAACCCGCTTCACTCACTAAAAATTTACCAGGTTCGAAAGCCAACGTCAATTCGCGACCGTATTCTTTTTCGAAAGCAATGAATCGTTTAGATAATTTTTTTCCTAATTCTTCTATATCAGTTTCGATATCTCCTTTTTTGTAAGGCACTTTAAAACCGCTTCCAAAATCAAGGAAATCTAGCGTTTTGAAATTTCTAGCAGCATCAAAAAGAATTTCGGCAGCATATAGGAAAACCTCGATATCTAAAATATCAGAACCCGTGTGCATGTGAATTCCGTTGATGTGCATTTTAGTATTCTCAACGATTCGAAGAATATGCGGCATTTGGTGAATAGAAATTCCAAATTTACTATCAATATGACCCACAGAAATATTCGAATTTCCTCCCGCCATAACATGCGGATTAATACGAATACACACTGGAACCGTTGGATGTTTAGTTCCAAAATGCTCCAATACCGAAAGGTTATCTATATTGATTTGAACGCCCAATTGCGCTACTTCTTCTATTTCTTCAAAAGAAACACCGTTTGGCGTATATATAATTTGTTGTGGCTCGAAACCAGCGTGCAAACCCAATTGTACTTCTTGTAACGAAACCGTATCTAAATTTGAACCTACTTGTTTAAGCAATTGTAAAACGGCCAAATTGGATAAAGCTTTTACGGCATAATTAATGCGCAAACGCTCTACTTTAGCAAATGCAGAAGTTAATCGATGGTATTGCGATTGAATTTTCTCTGCATCATATACATATAAAGGGCTTCCGAATTGTTCTGCTAATTGTACGAGGTCTTTTGCTTGCATGGCATTATTTTTTGACAAATTTATTACTCTAAAGCCATACATCAAAGTAAAAACCGAAAATTAACAAATTATAACATTGTGTTATAAATATAACAATTGATTTTTAAATTTAATCCTGATAAATAATAGAAAGAATTAGGTAGTTGGTGTTTAGTAAGAAATAATAGCATAAATTAGTAATACAATACTATTTAAATAGAAATGACTTTAAACGTTTGTAAGTGATTATAGGTATAACATTAGCAAATAAGTGATTTAAATGTGATTTTTCAGGAATATTTGGCATTTATGAAGATATTGATAGACATAAAAATGATTACCTTCATACAGAATCTACTGATGTTAAAATAATTGACTATCTATTGACAAATATAGAGAAAGTTATATATTTGCAGTATGAAAAAAATCAACACAAAAGAATCAATAATGAAATCTATAACCAAAATGGTTACAGATAAAGCTATTGTTCGTTCTTTTTTGAAAGGAAATACTACTATTGAAACAGTAACTCAAAAAGGTATTAAGTTTGCCAAACCTTTATAACTACACTTTTAACGAAGTTACAAGCACTTACAATTTTACTACTAAAAACAATATCGAATATAAAGTTGTATTTATAATTGATGAAACTCTTGATTCTGTATCTGAAGATACTATTGAAAATGTATATCAAGTAATTATTGAAAAAGTTAGTGACACTATTGAACCTTTTGATAGTGCGGTTGGGAGAACAATTGACGACATCATTAAATCTTTCTTTGAAAATGCTCAAAATTCTTTAATTTATATTTGTTCAGAAGATGAAGAAAAGGCAGAAATTAGATTTAATGTATTTGATAGATGGTATTTAAATAGCACTTTCAATGAATTTGTAACGAAAATTGATAATGTTATTAATTTTGAAGCTAATGGAGAAGTTTACTTACTTTATACCTCTTTATTATACCATAATGACAACCCAAATATTGAATACGTTCTCACTGCATACAATAGCATTGAAGAAGTTTT
>CANGUZ010000052.1 GCA_947457255.1 Flavobacteriaceae bacterium | reverse complement strand
CGAGTTTGAATATGATAGGTGTAAACAATCGTAATCTAAAGACCTTTGAAGTGAGCTTAGATTTTAGCAAAACTTTAGCTAGCGAAATTCCAAATGAGTTTGTGAAAGTTTCGGAAAGTGGTATCAGTTCCATAGAAGCTATCAACGAACTGAAACCTTATGGTTACAAAGGATTTTTGATTGGCGAAAATTTTATGAAAACCGATAATGCTGGAGCAAGTGCAAAAGAGTTTATTTCAAAATTAATTTAAACACAAAGAACACAGTGGAAGTACGAAGCACACAAAGCTTTGTGAACTTTGTGCCATCTTTGCGAACTTTGTGGTTATAAAACATCTAACAATGAAACTGAAAATCTGCGGCATGAAATACCCCGAAAATATTCTAGAAGTAAGCGAATTACTTCCGGATTACATGGGATTTATTTTCTGGGAAAAATCGAGCCGTTTTTTTGATGGTTCTATGCCGGATTTACCAAAATCAATTCAAAAAGTTGGGGTTTTTGTTGATGCTACCTTAGATGAAATCATTTTAAAAATTAAGAAATACAATTTAAATCTGATTCAATTACACGGAAAGGAAAGCGTATCATTTTGTTTATATTTAAAAACTGAAATCAAAAATTTGAAACAAAATCAGATTGAAATCATAAAAGTGTTTTCAATACTTGATGACTTTGATTTCAATATTTTGAAAGATTACGAAACGGTTTGTAACTACTTTTTGTTTGATACCAAAGGTAAACTACCCGGCGGTAACGGAACTGTATTTGATTGGGATGTATTGAAGAAATACCCTTCAAAGAAACCCTTTTTCCTGAGTGGTGGAATTGGAATAGAAGAAATAGCATCCGTAAAACAACTGTTAAAAACCAATTTACCTATTCACTCCATAGATATAAATAGTAAATTTGAAATCGAACCGGGGTTAAAAAATATACAATTATTAAAAGACTTTAAAAAAAATATAAAATGAACTATCACGTTAATGAAAAAGGTTTTTATGGCAACTTTGGAGGAGCCTTTATTCCTGAAATGTTGTATCCAAACGTTGAAGAATTGCGTCAAAATTATCTAAAAATAAGTGCTGAACCTAGTTTTCAAGAAGAGTTTAAAAACTTATTAAAAGATTATGTTGGTCGTCCTACTCCACTTTATTTTGCAGAGCGTTTGTCTAAGGAATACAACACCAAGGTATATCTAAAACGAGAAGATTTATGTCATACAGGTGCCCATAAAGTGAACAACACTATTGGTCAAATTCTAATGGCAAAGAAATTAGGTAAAACCAGAATCATTGCAGAAACTGGAGCAGGACAACATGGCGTGGCTACTGCAACGGTATGCGCTTTGATGGGACTTGAGTGTATAGTATACATGGGAGAAGTTGATATCAAACGCCAAGCTCCAAATGTGGCAAGAATGAAAATGCTTGGTGCTGAAGTTCGCCCAGCTACTTCAGGATCTAAAACGCTGAAAGATGCTACCAATGAAGCCATTAGAGATTGGATTAACAATCCTGAAAATACTTATTATATCATTGGTTCAGTTGTAGGACCTCATCCTTATCCTGATATGGTGGCACGTTTTCAAGCTGTCATTTCAGAAGAAATTAAGCAGCAATTACTGGAAAAGGAAGGCCGACAAAATCCTGATTATCTAGTTGCATGTGTTGGTGGTGGTAGTAATGCAGCGGGAACTTTCTATCATTTTTTAGATGATGAAGAAGTGAAAATTATTGCTGTAGAAGCTGCTGGTTTAGGAGTAGATTCTGGAGAAAGTGCTGCAACATCGGCTTTGGGAAAAATTGGTGTTATACACGGAAGTAAAACCCTTTTGATGCAAAGTGCTGATGGTCAGATTACCGAACCATACTCAATCTCTGCTGGATTAGATTATCCAGGTGTTGGTCCGATGCACGCTCATTTATTTGAATCTAAACGTGCCGAATTTATTGCTATTACTGATGAAGATGCTATGAATTGGGGCATAAAATTATCTAAAACAGAGGGTATAATTCCTGCTATTGAAACGGCGCATGCCTTTGCAGTTCTTGACACAAAAAAGTTTAAACCTACTGATATTGTTGTGATTAATCTTTCTGGTCGTGGCGATAAAGATTTAAATACATATATTGATTATTTTAAATTATAAATCCTAGATTAAATAAGTTTATGGAAAAATTATTCACTTATGGAACCTTACAAGATAGAGACATTCAAGAAAATATTTTTGGAAGAATATTAAGAGGTACTTCTGAAACATTAGTGGGTTATGAATTAAAAAAAATTAAAATTGAAGAAGAATTTGGAATAGTCCAATATCCCATTATCATTGAAACAAAAAATCCTGAAGATACTATTGTAGGAATTGTTTATGAAATCTCTACAAATGATTTGCGCCAAGCCGATCTATATGAAGGTATGCATTACAAACGCATAGAAGTGCATTTGCAATCTAATGAAAAAGCTTGGGTTTATAGTGTTGCAAACTAAATTAATGAAACCAAAAAACAGATTTTACATCTGAAAAAATATTTATAATGAATCGAATAAATCAAAAATTACAAGAAAACAAAAAGTTACTTTCAATCTATTTTTCAGCAGGTTATCCTAGTTTAAATGATACCGTAAAAATCATTCAAGATTTAGAAAAAAGCGGTGTAGACATGATTGAAATTGGTTTGCCATTTAGCGACCCTTTGGCCGATGGACCAACGATTCAAGAGAGTTCGACCCAAGCGTTGCATAATGGTATGACGACAAAATTGCTTTTTGAACAATTAGCAACCATTCGAGAAACGGTAAAAATTCCATTAATTATTATGGGATATTTTAATCCGATGTTGCAATATGGTGTGGAAGAATTTTGTAAAAAATGTGCTGAAATTGGTATTGATGGACTAATAATTCCTGATTTGCCAGTTGCGATTTACGCAGATGATTACAAAGCCATTTTTGAAAAATATGGTTTAATTAATGTTTTTTTGATAACTCCTCAAACTTCAGTGGATAGAATACAATTTATAGATAGTGTATCAAACGGCTTCATATATATGGTTTCGTCTGCTAGTGTTACTGGTTCGCAATCTGGTTTTGGAAGTTCACAAGAAGCCTATTTTAAACGAATTGCCGATATGAATTTGAAAAACCCACAGATTGTTGGTTTTGGAATTAGTGATAAAACTACATTTAACCAAGCGACTCAATACGCCAAAGGAGCTATTATTGGTAGTGCTTTTATTAAAAATCTGACCGAAAACGGAGTTGTAAGTATTGAGAAATTTGTTGGGAATATTCTTTAAAGTGGTAAGACCTTTCTGAATAGACAGTTCCCTATATACCTTCAAAGATAATTAACGCATAAAAACCAATTTATTCTCTTTCGATAAATTAACACTCGATATCTAGAAAGCTCGGATTTGCAACTATGCACAACAACAACTTAAAAATAAATTTAATTTAATAACTTCCAACGCATACATATTAGCTAAAAAACTTATTCTACTTATTAACAATTGCGATTTATTCTAAAATATTTAATTATATTTGATTGACTATAAACAAGTTATTTAATATTAAATTTTAATCGTATGGCTTTTTTTAGAAATAATACCAAGAGAATGGTTCAGGAGTTTAAAAACAAAAACGAATACTATTCTAATGATTTAAATAAAGAAATTATAGAGTCCTATGAAGATTTGAAAACAGATTTTGATACTTACAGCCAAGTTATTCCTGAATTTTCAGAATTTGTTTCAGATATAAAAAGTAAATTAACTTCCGCCGAAGCATCTAAATTAGAAGAATTCTACCATCAACTTCGTCGTGTAAACCTTTGTGCAAAAAATGGTGTTGAATCCTTGAGACATTTATCACTTAATCACCGAAAAGTTACTAGAGAAACTTTGCGACTTTATGACGAATTTGAGTAAATACAAATAGTTATTTACCCATTATCTAGTAAAAACCAATTTATACTCTTTCGATAAATTAGCATCAAACTGATAACCCTCACAATTAAAACCTTTCAAATCGTCAACGGTTTCAGCATTTGTATCAATAATATAGCGAACCATTAGTCCTCTCGCTTTCTTTGCAAAAAAGCTTATCATCTTTAGCTTTCCATCTTTATAATCTAGAAATTCAGGAGTAATTACAGCAACTTTTAATGCCTTCACATCTATTGCAGAAAAATATTCATTGCTAGCCAAATTGATAAATAATTCGCCTTTATGAAGTTCCTGATTTAAAGAATCGGTTATCTTATTCTTCCAGAAATCATATAAATTTTTACTTTCTTCAATAGCTATTTTTGTACCCATTTCTAAACGATACGGTTGAATTAAATCAAGAGGTTTTAGCAACCCATATAATCCAGATAAAATTCGAAGTTTTTCTTGTAACACCATTACTTTTTCTGTTGGAATTGTTGTTGCATTCAAACCTATATATACGTCGCCCGCAAAAGCATAAATGGCAGGTCTAGCATTTTCTGGTGTAAAAGGAGTTTTCCAGTCTTTATTGCGTTGCCAATTCAATTCTCCCAATTTATCTGAAATCGACATCAATTCAGATAATTCCTTAGGAGATTTTTGTTTGATTACTTTGTTTATTACTGTACTTTCTTTTATGAAACGAGAATTTGAATATTCTTGTATTGGTAATGCAGTTTCAAAATCTAATGATTTCGCAGGAGAAATGACTATTTTCATGTTTAATATATTGTGAAATATGTTTTTTTATTCGATTAATTATTCAAATCCTAACCTAGCCAACCATCTCTATCCAAACTTCTGTATTGAATGGCTTCTGCAATATGAGAAGCACCAACAGCTTCTGATCCTTCTAAATCTGCAATGGTTCTGGAAACTTTTAGAATTCTGTCATAGGCGCGAGCTGATAAATTCAATCGCTCCATAGCCGTTTTTAGTAATTGAAGAGATGTTTCATCTAGTTTACAAAACTCCCGAATTTGTTTGGTATTCATTTGAGCATTATAATTCACCGTTTCATTTGTTTCGAAACGAGCGGTTTGAATTTCTCTCGCTTTTGTAACTCGAGCTCTAATATCAACACTGCTTTCCGCTTTTGCATTATCCGATAATTTCTCGAAAGGAACTGGAGTTACTTCTATATGAATGTCGATTCTATCTAAAAGTGGTCCAGAAATCTTGCTTAAATACCGTTGCATTTCATGTGGTGAAGAAGTTTGTGGAGCGTCAGGATCATTAAAAAAACCACTTGGGCTTGGATTCATACTCGCTACCAACATAAACGAAGATGGATAGGTTACCGTAAACTTCGCTCTCGAAATCGTCACTTCTCTATCTTCAAGTGGCTGTCTCATGACTTCTAATACATCTCTCTTGAATTCAGGCAACTCATCTAAAAATAAAACACCATTGTGCGCCATCGAAATTTCTCCGGGTTGTGGGTAACTTCCGCCACCTACTAACGCTACATTTGAAATAGTGTGATGTGGGCTTCGAAATGGTCTTTGATTCATTAATCCTACTTCTTTTAATTTTCCAGCAACGCTGTGAATTTTTGTAGTTTCTAATGCTTCTCTCAGTGTCATTGGTGGTAAAATACTAGGCAAACGTTTGGCTAACATTGTTTTTCCTGCACCCGGTGGACCAATTAATATAACATTATGTCCGCCAGCAGCTGCTATTTCCATACATCTTTTTATACTTTCTTGACCTTTGACATCGCTAAAATCATGTTCGGGAAAATCTAATGTTTTATAAAACTCAGCACGAGTGTCTATGGTTGTAGGTTCTAATGTTCCTTTCCCTTCAAAAAAATCGATAACTTCTTGCACATTTTCAACGCCATAAACTTCTAGTCCTGCAACAATAGCGGCCTCTTTTACATTTTGTTTTGGGAGAAAAAAACCTTTAAAGCCTTCTTCTTTTGCTTTTATCGCTATAGGTAATGCTCCTTTAATAGGTTGTAAACTTCCATCTAAAGACAATTCGCCCATAATAATGTACTTATCGACTTCATCAGCTTTAATTTGTGCTGATGCAACTAAAATTCCTATTGCTAAAGTCAAATCATAGGCGGATCCTTCTTTCCGCAAATCGGCCGGAGCCATGTTTATGGTAATCTTTTTTCCAGGCATATTATAACCATTATTCTTTAAGGCAGCTGCAATACGATAACTACTTTCTTTAATGGCATTATCTGGCAACCCTACAAGATGGTACCCTATTCCTTTATCCATATTCACTTCAACGGTGATTGTTGTGGCTTCGACTCCAAAAACAGCGCTTCCGAAAACTTTAATTAGCATAAAACTTAAATTTGAATGTAAATTAATAAAATATTAGCAGTTACTACAAGTAAATTAAATTAATTTTGAAGTTCTAAAAATAAAAAAATAATTATGGGACTATTTAATGCCATTTTAGGAAACGCTTCGGAAGTAAATATTGAATCCGTGTCTAAAGAATTTGAACCTATCTTAATTGATGGTGAAAATATTGAAAAAGCGTACAAACTTATTAAAGACATGTTTATTTTCACCAATAAACGATTAATTCTGGTAGAGAAACAATTGGTTGGTTCAAAAGTCGACTATATGTCTATTCCTTATTTTAATATTCAAAAATTTTCTAAAGAGAGTGCTGGGATTTTAGATTTAGATGCCGAATTGAAAATTTGGCTAAGAAGCGAAAGCACGCCTATTATTAAACAGTTTGGAAAAGGGGGTAATAATATTAATGAAGTATATAAAATTTTGAGTCAACACATATTAAAGTAAATCTATTATAATTAATCTATTATAATATTAAAGGAGTGAATAGCACTATAGTTATTTACTCCTTTTTTATGAACTTTTTTATCTATTCAAAACCTTTTCAAGAAAAGTATGAATAATACCTATTCTTTAATACGGTGTTATTAAAATGTAAAAAAATCATTGAATAACACAAAAAACACATTATTAAATTATAAATTTTGCTATTTAATAATCACATACCCTCAAAATATTGGGGTGTATAATGAAAAAATCATAAAAATTATTGTTTATCGACGATTTTTTTAAGGGGTATAAAATCATTTTATACTTTTAGCAAAACTTTAAAATTTAAAACAATGCGAAAAATTATTTTAAGTGTGATTCTAATCACGATTTTGGTGTTATCCATTTTTTCTATTTATTTATTTCCAGAGGTTGCAACTTTAGGCGCACACGTTGTAGAACTTAAGTTAGATACTGGAGATACTGCTTGGATGTTGGCAGCTACTGGTCTAGTGTTATTAATGACTCCTGGACTTGGATTCTTTTACGGAGGTATGGTAGGCAAAAAGAATGTTATTAGTACTGTTTTACAAAGCTTTATTGCTATGGTAATCGTTACAGTTCTATGGGTTGTTGTAGCATTTGGTTTATGCTTTGGCCCATCTGTTGGTGGTTTCATTGGTGACCCATCGTACAATATGTTCTTTCAAGGGGTAAGTGCTAACACTGCTTGGGAGCTAGCTCCTACAATTCCTTTTATCTTATTTGCTTTATTTCAAGCTAAATTTGCAATTATTACACCAGCTTTAATAACAGGTGCATTTGCAGAGCGAGTACGTTTCTGGGCTTACCTATTATTTATGGTTTTATTCATATTAGTTGTATATGCTCCTTTATGTCATATGACTTGGCATCCTGATGGAATTTTCTTCGGATGGGGAGTTCTTGATTTCGCTGGTGGTACTGTAGTACACATGAGTGCTGGTTGGGCTGCTCTTGCTGGAGCGATGTTCTTAGGTAAAAGAAAAGTGCCAAAAGCTAATCCTGCTCGTATTACTTATGTATTACTAGGAACTGGTTTATTATGGTTTGGTTGGTTCGGTTTCAATGCAGGATCTGCTGTAGGAGCTGGAAGTCTTGCTGCTCAAGCTTTAGGAACTACTACTGTAGCTGCTGCTGCTGCTGCAATGGGTTGGGTGTTTCTTGATAAAATATTAGGTCACAAACTTTCTGCAATGGGCGCTTGTATTGGAGCTGTTGTTGGATTAGTTGCTATTACTCCTGCTGCTGGTTTCGTAACCATTCCTTCTGCTCTTGCAATTGGTTTTATTGCGAGTATCGTTAGTAACCTTGTAGTAAGTAAATTCCCTAAAGGTAAAATTGATGATGCTTTAGATGTGTTTGCTTGTCACGGAGTTGGTGGTATGGTTGGTATGTTATTAACTGGTGTATTTGCTTCTAAATCTGTAAATGCTATTGTAGGTGATAACCAAGGTTTGATTTATGGTGACGCTACTTTGTTTTTAATTCAATTAAAAGCATTAGTTCTTGTTTCTGTATTTGCTTTCGTAGTTTCTTATGCTTTATTCTTTATTGTAAATAAAATTACTCCTTTAAGAGTTTCTGAAGAAAAAGAAGAATTAGGATTAGATATTTCTCAACATGGTGAATACTTATAGTAATTACTTTTAATTAATAGTAAAACACTCTAAAGATTAGTTTTTAGAGTGTTTTTTTTTAAAATTGCCTTGTCCTGAAATACAGACGCAGACTCTTTTCTTCAATAAAATATGCATTACCAAATATATTTTACTGATTGAAAAACGAAAATATTCCTTGAACCACAAATAATCTAAATGTGTTTTTTGAATATCTAAAATACCTAGATGTTCATCGCAACTTAACAACAAAAAAAAGGATGAAATTTATCAAATAGTATATTTTATTAAACAAATCAGAAGTATGTTTTCTTCTGGAAAAAGCAAACTGGCAAAATGAAATAGGTAGTACAAATTGAACTGCCAGTTTTACCATATTGAACAATCATTTTACTATAATATTTTGGCATCTACTGTAGTGTATTTCCTCTTCTGATTTACGATGAAATATTACAACTATTTTTTTTGATCCACCGTCTATTTTGCAGACATTACCATAACCTGCATTGGGATTTTTATGACTAATAAAAGGCAAAAATTTTCTAAATTCCAGCTATAGCTTTTATCTCATCAATAATTCTAAAAGCTAAATCATCTGCTTTTTGTTGAGTAGCAGCTTCTGTATAAATTCTAATAATAGGTTCAGTATTTGATTTTCGTAAATGCACCCAATTCTCTGCAAAATCTATTTTTACTCCATCAATTGTAGTGATATCTTCGTTTTTATATTTGTCAGTCATAGCAACAAGAATAGCGTCAACATCAATTTGTGGAGTCAATTCAATTTTATTTTTACTCATATAATATTCTGAATAAGAAGCTCGCAATGCAGAAACACTAATTTTTTTGTATGACAAATGTGTTAAAAACAAAGCTACTCCTACTAAACTATCTCGTCCATAATGCAATTCAGGATAAATTATTCCTCCATTTCCTTCACCTCCAATTATAGCATTATTCTTTTTCATTAATTCAACCACGTTTACCTCGCCCACTGCGCTGGCTTCATAATTTCCGTTATGGTTATTTGTAACATCACGCAAAGCCCGAGATGATGACATGTTAGAGACTGTATTTCCTGGTGTTCTGCTCAAAACATAATCAGCGCAAGCTACTAAAGTATATTCTTCGCCAAACATTTCTCCGTCTTCACAAATAAAAGCCAAACGATCTACATCAGGATCTACAACAATTCCTAAATGAGCTTTTTCCTTAACGACTAATTCTGAAATATCTGTTAGGTGTTCCTTTAAAGGCTCAGGATTATGCGGAAAATGTCCGTTAGGTTCGCAGTATAATTTCACGACTTCCACTCCCATTAATTCTAACAATTTTGGAATAATAATTCCGCCAGAAGAGTTTACACCATCAACTACAACTTTAAATTTTGCAGCTTTCACTGCTTCAACATCAACCAATGAAAGGTTTAAAACCTCATCTATATGAATATCCATATAGGCATCGTTTATGGTAATTTCGCCTAAACTATCAACATCTGAAAAATCAAAAGCTTCTGCTTCAGCAATTTCAAGAATTCTTACTCCATTTTCTCCGCTTAGAAATTCTCCTTTTTCATTCAATAATTTCAAAGCATTCCATTGTTTTGGGTTGTGTGAAGCTGTAAGAATAATTCCTCCATCGGCATTTTCTAGAGGAACAGCAACTTCCACTGTTGGGGTTGTAGAAAGCCCTAAATCAATTACATCAATACCTAAACCAATTAATGTATTTACCACTAAATTATGAATCATTGGTCCAGATATGCGGGCATCACGACCTATAACTACGGTTAACTTTTCTTTTTTTGAATAGCTTTTCAACCATGTTCCGTATGCCGAAGCAAATTTTACTGCATCAACCGGCGTTAGATTATCGCCTACTTTTCCGCCTATTGTTCCTCTAATTCCAGATATTGATTTTATTAAAGTCATTTAATGTATGTTTAAAAGTTTATGAGTTTAGAAGGTTTAGATTATTTGAAAGCAAATATAATTAAACTTAAACAATTGCATAATGGGTTTATTCAAAGTATTTTCTAAATTTACAAAAACTAAACTTTCTCAACTCATAAACTCATAACCTTTCTAGATGAATTTTCTAGCACATATTTATCTTTCTGGCGAAAATGATTTGGTTAAAATAGGCAATTTTATGGCTGATGGCATTCGCGGAAACGATTATTTGAAATTTCCTGACGAAGTAATTAAAGGAATTTTATTGCATCGTCAAATCGATACGTTCACAGATTTGCATACGGTATATAGAAAAAGCAAGCATCGATTACATGAAAAATACGGTCATTATTCGGGTGTAATTATGGATATTTTGTACGATCATTTTTTAGCCAAAAACTGGAACGAGTATTCCTATGAAAAACTCGAAGATTATGTGGAACGTTTTTATAAATCCTTAGAAAATAATAAAGCAATCCTTTCAGAAAAAACAAAATCGATTGTACCATATATGATTGACCAAAACTGGTTAGCAAGTTATGCATCGCTTGCTGGAATAGAAAAGATTTTATTTCAGATGGATTGTAGAACAAAGCATAGAGCCAATATGCATGAAGCAATTGTTGAATTACAAGAGTTTTATTTCCAATTTGAAGATGAATTTACGTTGTTTTTTGAAGAATTACGAGAATTTTCAAATCAAAAATTACTTTCCTTATGACTTTTATAAAAGAATTAGAAGCAGCTTTGCTTGAAAAAAAGAATGGTGAAAATGCTATTCATATGGAAAAATATATGAAAAATCATTTTGTTTTTTTGGGAATAAAAACGGAAGAAAGAAGAACAATTTTGAAAACAATTTTATTGAAAAATAAAGAGGAAATTAAGGATAATTCTCGAAAAATTGCTTTAGAATTGTTTTCGAAAAAAGAGAGAGAGTTTCATT
>CANGUZ010000051.1 GCA_947457255.1 Flavobacteriaceae bacterium | reverse complement strand
TTATTCAGAAAAAAATCTGCAAATGCAATTGTTCAGGAAGGTGGAGATGGAGATTCACATTCAGGATTAAACAAGGTGTTAACAGTTAGAGATTTAACTTTTTTTGGTATTGCTGCAATAATAGGAGGTGGGACATTTAGTGCTATTGGAAACGCATGTTTTTCTGGAGGTCCAGCAGTAGTTTTACTATATATAATGTGTGCAATTGCCTGCGGATTTACAGCTATGTGTTATGCCGAATTCGCTTCTAGAGTTCCTGTTTCTGGTAGTGCATATACCTATGCTTATTTATCTTTTGGAGAGCTTTTTGCATGGATTATTGGTTGGGCATTGATCATGGAATATTCCATAGGTAATATTTATATCGCTTTTTCTTGGTCGGGTTATTTTACCAATTTACTAGAAACCTTTCATATTCATTTACCAGAATGGCTAACTATAAATTACAAGTCGGCTCAAGATGCATTTGTCGCTAATAAAGGGAACGAAGGATTAATGGCTTGGCAAAATGCTCCTGTTCTTGGTGGTTTAAAAATAATCTTTGATTTGCCTGCAGTTGTAATTAACCTTTTAATCACCTACTTGGTTTATAGAGGTACGAAAGAATCTAAAAACTTTAGCAATATAATGGTCTATATTAAATTAGCGATTATTGCATTGGTTATTATCGTTGGAGCTTTTTATATAGATATCGATAATTGGACTCCTTTTATGCCTAACGGTTTTAGTGGAGTTATGGGAGGGGTTTCGGCAGTTTTCTTTGCATATATAGGTTTTGATGCCGTTTCCACTCTTGCCGAGGAAAGCAAAAACCCTCAGCGCGATTTACCAAAAGGAATGATTTATTCATTAGTTATCTGTACTGCAGTTTTTATAGTTTTAGCATTAGTTATTACTGGAATGGTATCTTACGAATTATTAGGCGTTAGCGATCCATTGGCAGAAATTTTCGCATTAAAAGGCGTAAAATGGATGTTGTTTATTGTATCTATTGCTGCTGTTGTTGCTATGACTAGTGTATTATTAGTTTTTCAAATGGGACAACCTCGAATTTGGATGACAATGAGTCGCGATGGATTAATGCCTAAACGATTTTCTTCAATTCATCCAAAATATAAAACACCAGGTTTTGCAACAATTGTTACAGGTTTGGTAGTTGGGATTCCGATTTTTTTTACCGATGAAAATTTCGTTCTCGATTTTACGAGTATAGGAACACTTTTCGCATTTGTATTAGTTTGTGGAGGAGTTTTAATGTTATCTCCACAAAGCGAGTCTGAATTAGCAGAAAGAGCAACAAAAGGAAAATTCAGAATCCCGTATATAAATTCAAAATATATTTTCCCTTTAATGGTTATCTTAGGAACAGTTTTAATAAATATTTATGTACCAACTTTCTTTCTTTCTGTTTTAGATTTTTCAGATGGCAAATTGGCAACTAATATACCAATGATAGTATTTATAATAGTTTGCATACTAATGGCAATACTTTCATTTATAAAAAACTTATCGTTAATACCATTATTAGGATTGGTTTCTTGTTGTTATTTACTAACAGGAATGGCTGTTTCAAACTGGATGTGGTTTGGAATTTGGTTGGTTATTGGTTTAATTTTTTACTTTATATATGGTTATAAAAATAGTAAATTGAATTTTTCCAAATAATTTCTATTTTTTGTATTCTGTTTTTTGAGAATTATAAATAAAAAAAACCGCTCATTATAAGCGGTTCAAAATAATTGGTGATTATTTATAACTTAATTAATTTCTTAGTAGTTTTACCATGACTTGAAACTACTTCTATTAAGTAACTCCCCGTTTTTAAATCAGATAAAGAAATCTCTATTTGTTTTGATAAACTTGGTTTAGACAACTTTTTAACTAATTGCCCTATTGTGTTGTATACGTTTATCGATGAAATAGCCGTAAGATTTTCCATTTCAATGGTTAAATTATCTTGTACCGGATTTGGATAAAACGTAAAGTTTTGTTTTGTTGTAACGTTAGAATCTGAAACACTTAAGGCACGATCAGTATTAGAGGAACAGTAAGAGTTATATTTTACATTAGGAAAATTATAATACGATTTAAAATACTCTGTTTCTGTTACCACAGTTGGTCCATTATATTCAAAGTCATCTGTGCAAATGAACTCTAATTTAGGATTGTCATTTAGCATCAAATAAAAGTGGCAACCACCTAACATCACATAACATAGATCAAATTTACCATTTCGAAAATTAATGGCTTCTAAGTTCGGGTTGTTTTTTATAGAAATCGTCTCACTCAATCTTCTCACAGTTGAGAAATCTAAAGTTGTCAATTTACTATCATTACAAGTAAAAAACTGTAATTTCAAATCATTAAATTCAACTGCTGTATAATTGTTACCTGAAATATCTAAATAATCATAACTAACTGATTCTGGTAATTTTAAAGCATTCAAATTGTTGTATGAAACATCAAGTTCAGAAATTTGTGAACTAATGTCATTTAACTCAGTTAACTTATTATTGCTACACCTTAGCTCATAAAGCTCCAATGTATTTAATGATAAATTGGTAATTGAATTATTATTACAATTTAATCTTCTCAAATTCGTAAAACTTTCAATTCCAGCTAAAGAATTTATTGAAGCATTTGAAATGTCCAATTCTTCAATTGCTAAAGCTTCACTTTGTTGAATAATTCCATCATTATTTGAATCTATACCAAGAGCAATAAGTTTGTTCTTAAAATTAGAATCTGAAATTGAAACATTTTGAGCAGTTAGCGAAAAATTAGCTAAGAGAAGA
Organism: Flavobacteriaceae bacterium; assembly: GCA_947457255.1. GTDB lineage: Bacteria > Bacteroidota > Bacteroidia > Flavobacteriales > Flavobacteriaceae > Flavobacterium. The sequence goes on along the minus strand of CANGUZ010000051.1, from coordinate 9,448 downwards.
AGTAAAGTTACATATAGGTTTTTCATGACAATAGAAATTAATTTGGGGTTAATAATTAAAAAGTGTCAATTTTATAAAGCAAACCTAATACTATTATGAAACATACAATTCAATAACTTTTCTTTTTCGTTAATGTGTAATTAAAGCCGATGAACAAAATATAATTGAAAATTATTTCTTACAAAAGATTAATTAAACAGAATCTTATATGAATTGTACTATTTTAGTCTTAAAAAACCTTTAATTTAAGTATTTAACAAAACTTATTTCCCTAATTTTGCATGACAAAAAAAATATTTATATAGTATGAGTTCATTTGACGTAGTCATTATAGGTTCTGGACCAGGCGGATATGTTTCTGCTATTCGTTGTTCGCAGTTGGGTTTTAAAACAGCCATAATAGAAAAATATTCAACATTAGGCGGGACTTGCTTAAACGTAGGATGTATTCCTTCGAAAGCATTGTTAGCTTCTTCACATCATTATGAGGAATTGCAACATTTTGCTGATCATGGAATTGAAGTATCGGGCGATGTAAAAGTAAATTTAGAGAAAATGATTTCTCGTAAGCAAGCAATTGTCGATCAAACCTCGGGAGGTGTGAAATTCCTGATGGATAAAAATAAAATTACAGTTTTTGAAGGTTTAGGTTCTTTTATTGATGCGACTCATATAGCAATAGCTAAAGCGGATGGAACTTCAGAAACTATTGAAGCCAAATATATAATAATTGCTACAGGTTCTAAACCGTCGTCATTACCATTTATTAAAATAGATAAAGAAAGAATAATTACTTCTACTGAAGCTTTAAAGCTCAAAGAAGTGCCTAAACACCTTGTTATTATTGGCGGAGGTGTTATAGGAATAGAATTAGGGCAAGTCTATTTACGTCTAGGAGCACAAGTTTCAGTTGTTGAATATATGGATAGAATTATTCCAGGAATGGACAGTTCATTATCTAAAGAGTTAACTAAGGTCTTGAAGAAACAAGGTATGAAATTTTATGTTTCACATAAAGTAAAATCAGTTGAAAGAAAAGGTGAAGCTGTAATTGTTCAAGCCGAAAACCTAAAAGGTGATACCATTACTTTAGAAGGCGATTATTCTTTAGTTTCTGTAGGTCGTCGTCCGTATACCGAAGGTTTAAATGCAGACAAAGCAGGAGTGAAGCTTACTGATAGAGGAATGGTTGAAGTAAACGATCATTTGCAAACCAATATTTCTAACATTTATGCTATTGGAGACGTAGTTCGCGGAGCAATGTTAGCTCATAAAGCCGAAGAAGAAGGCGCTATGGTTGCTGAGATTTTAGCAGGTCAAAAACCACATATCAATTATAATTTAATTCCAGGTGTAGTTTATACATGGCCAGAAGTTGCTGCTGTTGGACAAACCGAAGAACAATTAAAAGCAGATGGAATTGCATTTAAAGCAGGTAGTTTTCCTTTTAAAGCTTTGGGTAGAGCTAGAGCTGGAGGTGATTTAGACGGTTTTGTTAAAATTCTTGCCGATGCAAAAACCGATGAAGTACTTGGTGTTCATATGATAGGAGCTCGTTGTGCTGATTTGATTGCAGAAGCTGTAACCGCAATGGAATTTAAAGCGTCAGCTGAAGATATTTCTAGAATTAGTCATGCACATCCTACTTTTGCAGAAGCAATTAAAGAAGCTGCTCTAGCCGCTACAGATAATAGAGCATTACACGTATAAAAAGTTTAAATTAAAAAAGAACCCGTTTCATTTTAAAGTGAAACGGGTTTTTTAATTCTATTCCATATTACATGGTAAATACACTTTTATAATTTTTCCAATATCTAAAAATTAAAAATAGATTTCCTAAAAATATAAATATAGCAATCGGAAGACTTTCAGGTGTCAGAAAAAAATTAATAAGTAAAATATTTAATGATACAGGTAAGAGTACAATATTAGCTAAAGAAACAAAACGACCAGAAACATAGGCTAATCCGCATAACAATTCTATCGATTTTGCTAACGGAATTAAATAAGCCGAAGCTACAAGTCCAATTTGAAAAGCTTTAAAATCTCCCGTAGTTACTGGTTCTGGGACTAATTTTAAAAAGAAACTAATTGACGCAAACAGAAACAATAACCCCATTAAGGTTCGTATAACAATAGTAACAATTTTCATGATTATTTGGTTTTAGTGGTTAAACACGATTAAGAATAGCAATATTATTTTAAATTTCCACCTAAATACTTAGTAAATTCTCACAAAAGTGAATTTAAAAAATGTTTAATCCTTAATCAAATATAATCATATTTTTGAGATATTTAACCAATAGATAATCATGATTTTGCGTGCTATTTTCGAGTATATTTTCTGTAAACAAAAAAACCAATACTAATTAATACAATAAACCACCACAATTGAAACAGAAATACAATTATATCTTGTAGAATAAACCAACCACTTTTTAAAGCATCTAAAATCTGTAATCCAAAATTAGTTTGATATGCATATTTGTCTTTTTGATTGGCAATAATTTCTTGTTTTATGCTTTCGCTTTGATAAATTAGTAAAGTAATTGTGCTAAAATTTACTTGATCTTTTAAAGATAAATTTTCGAGTTTATGATTATCAGTTTGTTCATTTTTTGTTGCCAAATTACTTTCGGCAGCTATAACATCATTTAGCTTTTTGCCTTTTAAATCAATTGCTTTTTCAATTCTTCTTTCGTTATTTATATTTCTTTTTTGAGCTAATTCGTTCGAAAGCATTTGTAAAGAAACATCACCAGCCTTAATCACCCGATAATCTAAATAATCAATCTGCTTTGCAATAGTTTTGATTGCAGTATCTAGTTTTGTGTTGGGAACACGAATAATTATATTATTTTCAACAGAATATTTTAGCGTTTCTAATATACTATCTTGACTTATTTTAGTTTCGATTTTATCATTAATTGTACTTTGTAAATTGGTATAAGTGACAAATCCTCCAAATTTATTTGTAGTGTTTTCAATAGCATAGGTAGATTTTGCAACATTTTTGACTTTAAACTTTAAATCAGCATTTCGAATAAATTTTCGATTTACTCCTTTTTTCTCTACAGCACTAAGAGATGAAATACTATCTGTAGTTTGAATGACAGATTCTGATGTAACTTCTTCAAGTGATTCTGCTTGCTTACAAGAATGTAGTAAGACAATTAAAAATAAAACAGTCAAGCCAAATTTTGCAATTGTTTTCATAATAAAAAGATTTAGTATTGATTAATAAATGGGTTACTTAAGAAAATAATAAAATGCAATAAGTAGTTTTCTATCAATACTGGAATCAATTTATTAAAAGGAGTTATTTGATGTGATATAAATATCGTGCCATTAATTTTTAAATTGACTTCTCGGATGGAATATTTTTATTGTAATTTTGAAATCTAAATTTTATTTTTTTGAGAGTTTCTATTTTTAAATCTATTCCCAATCCAATTGCATTCAAAGAACAACTTTTGACTTGGTCACAACAATTCAGAGAAATTGTATTTTTAGATAGCAATTCAGAATACAATACCAATCAAAAATATTCCAGTTATGATTGTTTGCTTGCTGTAGACGCTTTTACATCAATAAAAACTGATTTTCATAATGCTTTTGAAGACTTAAAACAGTACCAGCAAACCACAAGAGATTGGCTTTTTGGTTATTTAACTTATGATTTAAAAAACGATACTGAAGTTTTAAATTCTGAGAACTTTGATGGATTAGATTTTCCAGATTTATTTTTCTTTCAACCTAAAAAAATGTTTTTATTGAAGGGAAATCAACTTCAAATTCAATATCTCAACATGTGCGAAGATGAAATTGATAGTGATTTTGAAGAAATAAGTGCTATGCATAAGTCACAAGTTGAAAATGTTGAAGTTGTTGCAATTCAACAACGAATTTCAAAAGAAAGATATATCGAGAAAGTTTCCAAATTGCTGGAGCATATTCATCACGGAGCTATTTATGAAGCTAATTTTTGTTTGGAGTTTTTTGCTGAAAATGCTATAATAAATCCATTAGCTAAATTTTTAAAACTCAATTCAATTTCAAAAGCACCGTTTTCAGCCTATTTTAAAAATAACAAACAATTTTTATTATGTGCTTCACCTGAACGGTATTTAAAAAAGGAAGGCGAACAACTCGTTTCTCAACCCATAAAAGGAACTGCAAAAAGATTTTTAAACCCAATTGAAGATGAAAATTCTAAAAATGAATTAGAAAAAGATGGTAAAGAGCGATCAGAAAACATCATGATAACCGATTTGGTTCGAAATGATTTATCAAAAACAGCTCAACGAAATTCAGTTAAAGTTCAGGAATTATGTAAAGTATATTCGTTTGAACAGGTACATCAAATGATTTCTACTATTACTTCAAATTTAGACAGTCAATTTTCTATAATAGAAGTAATTAAATATTCTTTTCCAATGGGAAGTATGACAGGAGCTCCCAAATTTTCGGCAATGAATATATGCGAAGAGCTTGAAGAATCAAAGCGTGGTTTATATAGCGGAGCCATTGGTTATTTTACACCAAATGGTGATTTCGATTTTAATGTTGTAATTCGGAGTATTTTATACAATCAAACCAATCAATATGTTTCTTTTTCTGTAGGTAGTGCTATTACTTCTCAATCAATTCCTGAAAAAGAATATGAAGAGTGCTTGCTAAAAGCAAAAGCAATGTGCGAAGTGTTAAGTTAAAATCAAAAGAAATAATTACTTTTGAATATGTTAGAAAAATTTAAAATTCATATTGCACAAAATTTTCCTTTTTTAAAAAGTAAAAAACTTTTCCTTGCTGTAAGCGGAGGATTAGACAGTATGGTTTTGTTGCATTTATTTCAACAATTACAATACGATATTGCTATTTTGCATTGTAACTTTCAACTTCGTGGAATTGAAAGTTTTCAAGATCAAAGTTTTGTTCAGGAATATGCTATTAAAAGTTCAATTCCTTTTTTCTATACACAATTCGATACTGAAGCTTTTGCGAAAGATTATAAACTTTCAATACAAGTTGCAGCTCGTGAATTGCGTTACAGTTGGTTTTATGAGCAATTAGAAGAGCAAAATTATGATTTTATTTTAACGGCGCATCATGCTGATGACAAGCTAGAAACATTCCTAATTAATTTGTCTAGAGCAACTGGATTAGATGGATTAATCGGAATTCCTGAGCAAAATGATAAAATTATACGACCGCTTTTAGCTTTTAGTCGCCTTGAGATTGAAAATTACGCCAATGAAAACGAAATTAAATGGAGAGAAGACAGTAGCAATGCTTCAGACAAGTATGTAAGAAATAAAATCCGACATCAATTAGTTCCTATTTTAAAAGAAATACATCCAAACTTTTTAGCTTCTTTTCAAAAAACGCAACAATATTTACAACAAGCTAACGAAATGGTCGATGATGCAGCTTCAATACTGTTTAGCCAAGTGGTTAAAGAAAAAGACGATGCTTTTTATTTTAACATAAAAAAGTTGATTAAATTACCTAATTACAAATCCTATTTATATCATTGGCTTAAAGATTTTGGTTTTTCAGCATGGGAAGACATTTATAATTTAGTTGATGGACAGTCAGGAAAACAAGTGTTTTCGAATGAATTTAGATTGCTAAAAGACAGGAAATATTTGATTTTAAGTTCTTTAATTAAAGAAGATACAATTGATGAATATTTTATAGAAAAAAATCAATCGGAAGTTAATATTCCCTTAAAATTAGCTATTTGTAAAGTATCTGACATTAGTTTAGCTTCTAATACAATTATCTTTGTCGATGAAGATCTATTAGTTTTTCCTTTGGTTTTGAGAAAATGGAAAACGGGTGATTTTTTTCAACCTTTTGGCATGAATGGGAAAGAAAAAAAAATAAGTAAGTTGTTTAAAGATGAAAAACTATCGCTTTTAGACAAAGAAAACACTTGGCTTTTATGTTCGAATAATCAAATAGTTTGGGTAATAGGCATTCGACAAGACGAACGATATAGAATTGAAAAAACAACAACAAATATTCTTAAAATACAACTAATAATATGAAGAAATTAGTATATATATTCATAGTTTTTTTAGCTTTTGCAAAGGGATATTCTCAAATTCTTGATCCAGTAAAATGGACTACTACAATTGAGAAAAAGTCAGAAACTAATTTCATTCTCACCTTTAATGGAGTAATTGAAAAAGACTGGCATATGTATTCGCAGTTTACACCTGATGGTGGACCATTGCCGCTAGAAATTAATTTTAAAAACCAAAAAGGAAATTTTAATCTAATAGGAAAAGCCAAAGAAAGCAAAACTAAAACTGCATACAATGATATTTTTGAAGTAAACGAAACTTTCTTTGAGCATAAAGCACAAATTACTCAAGAAATAACGTTGCTAAATCCTAAAATTAAAACAATAGAAGCCGACTTGAATTATCAAGTTTGTAAAGAAGTTTGTATTAATTTAGAAAAGAAATTAACGTTTATAATTCCAAGTTTAGCCGTTTCTACAACTAAAGTTGATAAAACAACAGTTGCTTTAGATTCATCTAGAATTGATACAATAAGTAAAATCGGGGTAAGCCAAAAAGCTATTAAAGAAGTGCCTAACGTAACCAAAGTTGAAAATTCCAAACCAAATGAGCAACGAGGTATGTGGTCAATATTTTTTATTGCATTTTTATCAGGGTTTGCGGCATTACTGACGCCTTGTGTTTTTCCAATGATTCCAATGACGGTAAGTTTTTTTACTAAACAAAGTAAAACCAAGAGTGCTGGAATTACCAATGCTATAATTTACGGAATTTCAATTATTGTAATTTATGTATTATTAGGATTTTTAGTTACTTGGCTTTTTGGTGCCGATGCTTTAAATGCATTATCAACCAATGTTTGGTTTAATGTTATATTTTTCATTTTATTAGTTGTATTTGCAGCTTCATTTCTTGGAGCTTTCGAAATCATGCTGCCAAATTCTTGGGCTAATAAAGTTGATAGTCAAGCAGATCGAGGAGGAGTAATAGGTATCCTATTTATGGCATTAGCCTTAGCTATAGTTTCATTTTCGTGCACCGGACCAATTGTTGGGACGCTATTGGTAGAAGCCGCTTCAAAAGGCGGAATTGCACCTATAGTCGGAATGTTTGGATTTTCCTTGGCTTTAGCCTTGCCGTTTATGTTGTTTGCTATGTTTCCAGGTTGGCTACATTCTTTGCCAAAATCGGGAGGTTGGTTAAATACGGTAAAAGTCGTTTTAGGCTTTTTAGAATTGGCTTTGGCTTTCAAATTCCTTTCTAATGCTGATTTAGTTTTGCAGTTGCATTGGCTAGAAAGAGAAGTGTTCTTGTCGATTTGGATTGCTATTTTTGGAACGCTATCACTTTATTTATTTGGAAAAATAACATTACCACATGATAGTTCATTATCCCATATTTCAGTTGGCAGATTGTCTTTGGGTTTAATTACTCTGGCATTTACTATCTATATGATTCCAGGACTTTGGGGAGCACCTCTAAAGATAATAAATGCATTTCCACCACCATTGGAGTATAGTGAAAGTCCTTTTGGAGTTGGTGCCGGAAGTTCAGTGGAAGCAAAGATTTTGCCTGACGGAGCTAAAAGTGGACCACATCGTCTTGTTGTTTTTGATGATTATGAAAAAGGACTTGCATATGCTAAAATTGTAAATAAACCCATTATGCTTGATTTTACAGGACACGCCTGTGTAAATTGCAGAAAAATGGAGAATACAGTTTGGTCAGACAAAAGAATTCTTCAGATATTAAGAAATGAAGTTGTGTTAATTTCGTTGTATGTTGATGAAGATATAGATTTGCCTAAAAATGAACAGTTTGTATCAAAAACTACTGGCTCAGAGATTGTTACCGTAGGCGATAAGTGGACAGATTTTATGATTTCAAAATACAAAACCAATACCCAGCCTTTGTATGTTTTAACTGATTTGAAAGGTAATAGTTTAAATGTAAATCAGCCTACAATAAGTTTCGTATCGGTAAATGAGTATGAAAACTGGTTACTAGAAGGTATTTCTAAATTTATAAAATAAACCTTTTTTTTAGCTGTATATTGTTCAAAACTATACGAAAAATGTAGCTTTTAAATAGATTTTTGTTGGTTTTGAATTTAATTTTAAATTAAATTAATTTATAGAAGTTGCAGATAAAATTTCTATTTTAAATTAATTTCTTGATTTTCTGTAGATATAAGCGAAGTGATTTAAATTTATTTTGTAAATATAAAAGGGTTGATGAAATTTGTGTTGCAAAACATAATCATTTCAAAATTAACTTTTATTTACAATGTTCTTGACAAAGATCTAATAAAAAGTGACACAAGTCAAAGGCCAACTGGCGAAGCAAATTGTTCCATATTTACTATTAGCAAAAAAAGATTTTCAAGCAACCGTTCCACAAAAAAAAATAGTAAATGCGGTTACATATAACTAAAAGCAGGTGATCAATGGCATCAAAAGCCAATAAAATCATTATTTGAGGATGATTTGTTGAGCTGGGAGTCCGTCAATTATCATTATCGTAAATGGTTTTGAACATATGTTTTTAAGAAAAGTTGGATTAGTATTTTAGAAAAAAATCAATCAAAATTAGACTTTTCGTGTGTTGATTTTAACTGTAGTCATACTTCTGCAATCAGATGTGGTGAAGAAAAGAATATTAAGGCAGAAAGAAACGTAAATCAAAAAATGCTTTGTATTTAAGTGACAGACAAGGATTGCCATTAACCATTTCAAACCCAGTTGCTGGTAACCATAATGAACTTAATAACTTTGCAGTAGTTACATAGACATTAGAACAAGCCAATATGCCAGTTGATGGACTTTGTTTAAATGTTGATGCAGGTTTTGATTCTAAAGAATTTAGGTTTTATCTTGACAAAAAAGAAATATATGCTAATGTTTGTTTCAATAAAAGTAAGGAAATACAGATAGAGATGAATATTTCGATCAATTGCTTTATAATGAGAGATATAAAATTGAGAAAACCAATGCTTGGATGGACAGATTTGGATCGCTACTAAAAAGATTTGGCACAACTATAGAGAGCTGGTTAGGCATTAATTATTTAGCTTTCAAAATTATTTCACTAAAAAAATTTAATAAAATAAAAGTTTAAACGACTTCATTAAATAAATTACAAATTTTAAATCTCGATTACTTTCGTAATCGGGATTTGTTTTTTACAATCATTCTTTACATTTAATTTATATTTTTCTAATCAAATTGAAATAGTGATTTATTATATATTACTTAACAAGTATAAAGTTTTCAACACTATTACGTTTTCGTATATGAATCTATAAAAACATAAGTTAAATGAATTGAAAATTATATAAATTTAGAGTTTTATTACTATTTAATTATTTAGAATTCATTTTATAATAAGTAATAATTCATATTTCTTAAAATAAGTGC
>CANGUZ010000050.1 GCA_947457255.1 Flavobacteriaceae bacterium | reverse complement strand
TGATGCCTGTCACCTGAATTGTCGGCATATTTTGGTTTCATAACATCTATTATCTCCGTTGAAATATTATTGTCACTGCCATGATGAGGGATTTTAAGCCAATGAATATTAGCTAATTCAACTTGCCAATTTGGAATTTCCTTGAAAGATGTAATCCCTGCATCACCTGTAAACAAAAATTTCTTGTCGTCTTTATCTATTGAAATTATAATACTAGCTTTATTAGTTGGCGTTAATTTAGCAGTCGTATCTGTTTTAAGACTTTGACAAGGATTTTGCCCATAACTAACAAATTCTGTAAATCGTTTTTGATAATTAGCTATTCCTTCACTCATGTAATCTACTGTTTCTTCAATGACTAACTGTTCTAAAGATTTAGTGTTTGGAAAAAGTCTATTGTAGAATTCCTCGGTTGGACCTAAAACTTTTAGTTCTGGCCATCCAGTATATGAATAACCATGATATACATGTTTAACCTTGTCCACAGGTATCTTTCCCAAGAACGTATCCAGTTGTTTTAAAGACTCAATAATAAAATTGGATTTTGCCATAATCGCTTCTTCTTTAATATTTGAGTTTGCTGACATGAGTTTATTTTCAAAAATGAACTCATCAAGGGATTTAATATGCTTTAACCCTTGTCTTGATTCAAAAACAGTTAATACTTCTTTGCATAACTCTGGTGAACGATGAACCCAAACCTCATTTATTCCGTGAATGTAGTCCTCAACTAATGGTATTAAACCGCCAATATGGTCACTGTCGTAATGTGTTGCAACGACTATGTCTGGTGCAGTTTTCCCATTTTCTTGTAACAGCTTTTCAAGTGCAGGTTTAACTTTTTCGTGATAATGCCGACTTTCTCCACCATCGATAACAACTATCAGGTTTTTGTTTTCTTTATTTAATGAAACAATTATTGCATCACCGTCTCCAACGTTTAGTAATTTTATAGTTCCGTTCATTTTTTTGATTTATTTACTTTATGTTACTCTTTCAGTCTTTTTACATGACACATAACTTGTATATAGTTCCCATATAAACATATCTATCACCTCAATTTGGGTTAGATTGGTCTGACACCAGTCAGACTTTTTATATCCTATTAACTAATAAAGAAAGCATTACCCATCATAAAACTTTTTTTGTTAGTATCTCTTTTTTTTTAACACTTAAAATAAGCTTACTGTTGCTGTAACCTATTTGAAATTCTACCCAAAAAAACCCCAATGCCTACTGGTAGGTATTTCGCTATTACTGATTAGGTTTAGTGGGGTTGCGATTTTGAGGTTTGACCAAATTAGGTATAAATTTAACGGTATATTGGTAGTAGGTGATTTTTAGTAATATGATAATAATAGCCCTCAGAATACCAGTACCGTTGTTACAATTAACAAGAATACTGATGCTATTGTCATTTTATTGTAAGAAATTAAGTAGGAGTAAAATTGTATAAAGTAGGAATACTTTTATAAATAATTTTCCATTCGTCGAACAGTTCGTCGATAGTTACTAATCGACGAAATGCACGATACTGTCTTCTAATGGTTTTTTGGGGAGTGCTGTATTATTTTTTTTGGATGTTTTTTTCAGAGCGTCTGTTTTTTACGGGTTTTGGGATTTTTTTCAAAATGAAAATTTTGTTGCAGATTACTGAAGAGTTGCTTTGGGATGGATTTTAGTTGAGATTCCGAAACGAGTTCGGAATGACAAGGGAGGTGGAGAGATTCCGAAACGAGTTCGGAATGACAAAAAGTATAGAGATTCCGAAACGAGTTCGGAATGACAAAAAGTATAGAGATTCCGAAACGAGTTCGGAATGACAAAAGGTAGCGAGTTTGGAGTAACAAGGATGGGGTCAGATTCCGAAACGAGTTCGGAATGACAAAAAGTGGTGAGATGCTGAAACAGATGCTGAAACGAGTTCAGCATGACAAAGAAGGGAGTGAGTTCGGAATGACAAGAAGTATAGAGATGCTGAAACGAGTTCAGCATGACAAAGAATTGGGTGAGTTCAGCATGACAAAGAAGGGAGTGAGTTCGGAGTGACTGTAGCTTCGTATTAAAAACGAACCTACTTTTAACAATAGTTGCATAAGTTTTGGCAAATCCGAAAATAATGCTACTTTAGTGGCGCACATTGAGTTGTGATGATGATGTTATACCCAAATAGCAATCTTAACCTATGAAAATAAAACAAAACTTCGTACCTGTTGTCCTTCTTATTGCTTGTTGCTTTAGTTGGAGCACAAAAGCACAAACTACAATAAAAAAAACTGGGAATCGCTGTGAATTATTGGTAGATAACAATCCGTTTCAGATTAAAGGGGTGACTTTTGGCTGCGACAATGATGTAAAAAACTATGACAAATACTTTAAAGACCTTCTCTTTTTAGGGGTAAATACGATTCGGATTTGGGGCACCAATGACCATACCCAGCAACTCCTTGATGCCGCTCAAAGCTATGGTGTAAAAGTAATGATGGGCATCTGGATGCGGCATGGTCGGCCGGGTATGGAAGATGATGATAGTTTTAATTATGTAAAGGATTCTATAGGAATGGAAGACATGTACAAGCATGCGCTTGAAACGGTTGAAAAATTCCATAAACACCCTGCAGTACTTACTTGGGCTGTTGGAAATGAAGTCTATTTAAATATTGCTACTGAAGCTGAAAAAGAAGCCTATTCTAAACTATTAGAAAGGATTTGTAGCAACATTAAAAAAATAGATGCAAATCATCCTGTAACTTCAGTAGAGGCTTGGACTTTCGGATTAGATTGGTGGCAAAAATGGGTGCCTTCTATAGACATTTATGGCATCAATAGTTATGGAGCGGGTGCCAATTATATTGCAGGTGAAATTGAAAAAAGAGGTATTGATAAACCGTATATCGTTACCGAGTTTGGTGTTACTGGTGAATGGGATATTAAAGCGAAAAAAAACGGATTGGTAATTGAACCCTCTGATACCGAAAAATACGATGCCATAGCCAAAGGCTATCCCAACTGGATTCAAAATAAACCCAGTTGTTTGGGCGTGTATGTTTTTCATTATTTTAATGGCAATGATTTTGGTTCGCCTTGGTTTATGACCCATCATGAAGGGAAGTTTCGTCCGCAATATTGGGCGATTAGGGAAGCTTTTACGGGGCAAAAACCTATTAATACTGTTCCGGTAATCGAAACTTTTGAATTGCCTAATTCAGAGACGAAAAGTGAAACCTGGGTTCCTGTAACTATAAAAGCATTTGATGTGGAGAACGACAGCTTATCTTATAGCTTTTATTACAATCAACGAACGGGCAGTCGCAAAAGAAGAAGTCAAATTAACCCCCTTACTTTTAGAGGTACTGTAACGAATGGATTTGAGATTCAATTGCCTAAAGAGCATGGCGCTATAAAAGTGTATGTAAATGTTACCGATTCTTATAACAATGTAGGAATTGCTTCCAACTCCATTCTCGTTTTAGATGTATTGGCTAAAAATAAAAAAAATATCGGAGCAAGGACTACACTTCCTTTTTATGTGTATCAAGATGGAGAAGATGCTCCGTATCATCCCACCGGATTTATGGGGAATTACAAAGCGCTTTCGGTAGATGTGCATCATAAAGAGGAGGTACAATCCGGAACTTCCTCGATAAAAATTAGTTATACAGACGACCGTAATTGGTATGGCATTGGCTTTGTAGATCCCAAAAATGATTGGGGTGATATTGCTGGAGGGTATGAAATAATTGGAGCCCAAACATTTAGTTTTTGGGCAAAAGCGAGTACCAATATGATTGCTAATATTGGCTTTGGATTGATTGGTAAAGACAAACCTTATCCGGACTCTACCAAGAATTCTATGGAAGTTAAATTAAGCACCAAATGGAAAAAATACACTATTAATGTAAAGAAACTAGATCTTAGTTGTATTCGTTCTGGTTTGGTTTTGTTTTCTAATAGTATCAGTACGCCACATGATATTTATATTGACAATGTTGTTTTTGAGTAGGTAGGGTGCTCGTGTATTACTCCTGTGGTGTGATTTCTACTCTTTGTGGTTCAGTGTTTTATGTTTTGTAAAGCCACCCCATTTGGGTTAGCATTGTTTTTATACTATTGATTGGTAGAGAAAAGAATTGTTATATTGACTTTTCGTTTTTTTATTATTTTTGATAACCATTAATGTCGTTTCGTTTTAATTTTACCTTATAGTTGTCACATTTATCGCATCTTCTACTAGATTGCCAAGTTAATGATAATTCGTGAACACCTTGAGAGTTTCCAAATTTAGAAGTATTGGCATCATAGGAATAGCCAAAAGTGAATTCATTCATTTTAAGTGAAATAACAGGACTTACCGAGGTCAGAATATGGCTATTAGAACTTTTTGCTTCAGGATTTGTGGCTGCAATGATGCCAAAGGCAAACCGACTAAATTCTAAAACACCACCAAGGTCCAGTCTGTTGTATTGTGATTGTCTCATATAATTGGCTGTCAATAGTAATGTTGGGTCGCCAAGCGAATAGAGTAAAGGAGAACCTTCAAATGCAATATAGTAACCTCCATGAATAGTAAGAAAGAGGTCTAGAGGTACAGTTCCATTTTCGGTAAATGAGATATCTGGTCGGTTTAAATGTTTTAAAGCTGTGCCAAACCAAGCATTTTCACTTACTACTAAAAATCCCGCTGTTACATCAAAAAAATCAATAGCATCATTATAATTGAGTACTCCTGGATCAACACTTCCACTACTAATTGTTTCATCATTTATATTTATTTGATCTTCTAGTAATAGGTTTTTAAAATTAAAATTTTTTCTTCCATATCCTGCTAGTAAGCCAAATCGAATCTGCCAATCATAGTCAAGTTCTAGAGCATAAGAGAATGCTCCATTAAATTGTGAATAATTATAATTAGTAAATTCTTCGTTATGGTTTAAAAAAGTAACACCTAAACCAATTTCATCATTGACCATATTGTTGGCGAAACCGTATTGTGTATCAATTCTTCTATTACCGTCTGGCCATTGCCTTCTATGTATAATTCCAGCATTCCATGTATTAGCCAAACCAGTAACTGCAGGATTAAGTGCTTCAGGAACCAAAAAAAATTGCGTAAATATAGGGTCTTGGGCCCTAACTTGAGAGGAAAGTAAGGGTAGTAGTATAAATAGTAGATATTTTAATTTCATCTGATTTGGGACTTATTTTATTAATACAAACGTGCGTGCTTCATTGATAATGGTACCATAAAAAGTTTCTGCACTGACTTTGCAATTGTAATTACCATTCTCAGCATTTTTACCTTTAATGGTAGCATCCCAACCTCGTAATACATCACCGGTCTCTGAATAAATCAAGGAACCCCATGTATCGTAAACATCCAGACGAACATTTTTTAATCTCTTAGTAACAGGTCTATAAGTATCATTTATACGGTCATTATTGGGTGTAAAGGCTGTTGGAACAACCAATAAATATCCTTTTTCAATAGTCAAAGTAATTTTTTGTTCATATACGCAACCAAAAGGATAGGTCACTGTTTGAGTCACCACATAATCCTTAGGATTTATATACGTATGAATTGGATTGAGTACTGAGGAAAAAGTGCCATCACCAAAATTCCAAATAACACTTTCATAATCACCCGTTGCCGTAGTAGTAAATTGAATAGGATCATTTACAGAATAAATACCATAATTAGAGTACCCATAGGATTCAGTAGTGAAATCAGCAGACCCTAATTCTGGGGTATCCACTGTAAACGTATAAATGGCGTTGCAACCAAAACTATCTGTAACCGTAAGTTGTACGGTTCCGTTTGTGGTAGTTTCCATAATTTCATTATTTGCTCCGCTTACGGTTCCGTTTGACCAAACCAATTTGTAGGGTGGAATTCCTCCAGAAACTGCTGCAATAAAACTTTGTTTGACTGTTCTAGCATCACAGTTAGCAACTGTTTTAGTATTTACTGCAATAACAATAGGTGGCTGACGATTGATGACATTTTGCGCCGTTTTAGAGCAACCATTAGTATCAGTAACTTTTACCAAATAATTTCCTGCCGGAATGTTGATTAAATCTTCGGTTGTAGCACCATTAGACCAACTGTAACTAAAAGGAGTTGAGCCCCCTGCAACCAGGAGATTGATGGATCCACTATTAGCATCATCGCAATTAAATGCATTTTTTATATTAGTCGTTACTACTAATTCTTGAGGCTCGAGTATGATAAAGGTTTGGGTAATAAAACATGGTTTCCCATCACTGATATTGACGGTATACGTTCCTGGTCCTAAATTATTTCTATCGGTTCCTGCTGTAGCATTATCTGCCCACGCAAAAGATATTGGGGCAAGTCCTCCAACAAAATTAAGTTTGATACTTCCGTCTTTGGCACCAAAACAACTGATGTTATTTACTATAGGGTCAATTTTAAACACTATAGGCTCCGGAATATTTATAGTTCGTTTTTGGATACACTCTTTTGAATCTTTTACGGTAATTTCGTAATCACCACCTGATAAATTATCTAAAAATAATCCTTTTGCAAAATTACTCCAGCTAACCTCATAAGGTGGATTTCCTCCGGACAGCACTACTGCAATAGTGGCGTTATTATCGCCATAACATTTTATTGTAGTTGTTGTTGCATTGATGACAATTTCAGAAGATTGTGTAATTAGTACCGAAAGACTTTTAGTACAACCCGAATTATCGGTTACTACTAAATCATAGGTTCCCGCAGCAATTCCGTTTAAATTTTTATTGGAACTGCTATACCCATTAGGACTAGTCCAGTCGTATTTATAATCGAAGATGCCTGTAGAAACTTCAGTTGGAGTTCCGCCTGTTGCATTTATAGTTATGGTTCCGGTGCTATCGCCAAAACACAGTACATCGGTTTTACCGATTAGATTGACTGCTAAAATAGGTGGTTCGGTTATGGTAAATGTTGCCGTTGTTGGTCCACAAGTGTTTGCGTCAGAAACGGCAACACTATATGCACCGGGACTTAAATTAGCAATGTCTTCGATTACTGAAAATGGATTTCCATCTTTTGTCCAAGAGTAGGTATAATTTAAAGTACCTCCAGCAACGGTAATTTCAATTTTTCCGTCAGCATCATTAAAACACGTAACGTCTTTTTCTACATCGGTGGTAATGATAATATCATCTGGTTCAGTAATCGTATAGGAATCAGAAAACGGACAACCGCCTGCATCAGTAACCACAAGATTATAAACTCCGGGTTCTAAATTGGAAATAACGGTATCTGTTGCCGTAAAACTATTGGGTCCTGTCCAAGAAATTTGATAGGGAGTTCCAGTGCTGAAAGGAATTCCCCCAGTAATATTCGTTTGAATAGCACCATTATTTTTCCCGAAACACCTGCTGTTAGTAACCGTAATAGGATTGCTAATAGCAGGATTGACAGTTACAGTAACGGAAAAAGGTGTTCCGCCACAAACACCAACTATTGGAGTTACCGTATAGGTTACTGTTGCAGGATTTGTGGTAGCATTGACAAGAATTTGACTAATTTCAGTTTGTGCTACATTCTGGTTTGATGCTCCAGTAATGGCTCCTGATGGACTAATTACGGGGTTTGACCAAGTGTAGGTAGTACCAATTGGAACAATTTCTGAACCTGCATTTATTGGAGAAATTGTAAATGCATTTCCGCTACAAATGATAGCTGTTTTGTTTGTAATTACAGGGTTTTGATTGATGGTAACCTCAGCAAAATCAGAATTCAATTCCGAGCAACCGCCAGTTGGCAATGTAATTTTACAATAATAAAAAACGGTTCCGACAGTTGAATCAGGCGGTGCAAAAGTAGGACTAGTTGCGCTAGGAATTAATTGGCTTCCTGTAATTGTGTTGGTCGAATTAGAGTACCATTGGTATTGCGGAATTCCCACTCCGTTTATAAAAGCAACTTCTAAAAGGGTAGGGGTCTCTCCTAAGCAAAGGATGCTTGATTGCGGTTGCTGACTTATAGTAGCGGCAAGATTTACGGTTACACTTACAGTATTGCTTGTAGTTTCGCAGCCTAATCCGTTTTGAGAAACAACACTGTAATAATATAGTCTTCCTGTATTATTAGTTGGAGGGATATATGTTGGATTTGTTTCGCCAAAAATTAAATTTCCGCCTGTATTTGAATTAGTAGTGTTAGAAAACCATTGATAGGATAAATTTCCTAGTGTGGGTTCTCCGGTTGCTGTAACGCTAAGGTTTGTTGGAGTAACACCCGAACATAAAGATTGGGTTGCCGGTAAAATGGAATTAATTACTGGATCAGCAAATACTTTTATTTCAGCAGGATTGGATGAAATTGGTCCACAACCATTACCTGAAAATGTGATGGTAACATAGTAATAAGCGATTTCGGGAGCATTAAAAACGGGTGGTGTGTAACTTGATGTAGTTGCTCCTGTAATCAAAGTTCCTCCAATATTGCTAGCTGTTGTATTCTTAAACCATTGATAGGTTGCAGTACCAGTCCCGCCACTATAAACAGAAAATAAAGGGGTTGCAATAGTTGCACCTATACAAATGTTTTGGGTTTGAATGGGTTGCGGATTTATTGTTGCGCCAGGATTTACAGTTATAGCCACGGCATTTGATAGTATACTTGGACAACTTCCTGACGATGAAAAAGTAATTTCACAAAAATAATATATTGTTCCAACTGTAGCTGGAGGAGTGAAACTTCCGTCAGTCGTTGAAGTGTTTACTAGAGTGGAAGTTGCAACGACAGTATCTCCAGTGGTATTCGAGTACCACTTGTAAGTAGCAGTTCCTGCAGCAGGTATTGGAGTAACCGTTACTAACAATGGTGATATCGTCCCGCCTGAGCAAATGGTACTTCCAATAGGTTGGGTTAGTGTTGGTCCAGGATTTACAACAATATCGTATGTATTCGTTGAAGGGCAACCATTTAATGTTGAAGTGATGGTTAAAGTAACCGTTTTAGAGGTATTGCTAGCATTGGTAATGGTTAAAGCTGGAATTGAGTTTGTATTTCCCGATGAAGGAGTAACTGTTACGTCGGGCGGAATTGTTGTCGCATCCCAAGAAAAAGTAGTGCCCGTTTGAGCAGTTAGGGGCAAAGCAACTGTTGATGAGCCCGAACAAATGGATTGTGTTGTAGGACTCAGGGCTCCTAAAGTAGGTGCTATTCCAATACCAAAAGTTTCAGTACTTGTAACCGAATTGGCACAACCACCTACCACCGAAACAAATAATGAAACTGTTTTTGAACCACCCGTAGTATACGTAACTTGTGGTGCAACCGCGTTTGAAGTTGCTGGTGTTCCTCCAGAAAAACTCCAATTGTAAACCAACTCGGCATTGGTAAAACCACAGTTTTGGATGGTTGCTGTTGGATTAATACTTGTTGTTCCTGTGCTGCCCCCACATAAATTGGCAATTGGAGCAACTGTCACTTTTGGCGGTTTCCTGACTGTTATTTTTTGAATGGATGATTGAACTTCGCCACAGGAATTCGTCATTTTTAGTCGAATTTCGTAATTACCTGGTGATGTAAAATTAAAAACTGGATTTTGTGATGCCGATGTGGTACTGTTTAAATAGGTTGGATCGGAAGCTAAAACATCACAGTCTAAATTGGTGTGGGTTACGGTCCATAAATAGTCTATAGGTGTTGTACAATTTGAGATTACATTGGGTGTTGAAGCATTTACGGTTAAAGGAATACAATTGCTAGTATTTGAAGGAGTTAAGGATATTGTTGGAGTTGATAATGCCGGTTCTATGCAAATTTCTCGAGTTATAGATGAAGTTCCACAACTATTTTGAGCTGTTAATGTTATTGTATATGTACCTGTGTTTGAAAATAGATGTGATGCATTTGGAATAGTGTTAACAAAACCAGTATTAATAATATTTGCGGTTCCACTTGAAGGATCGCCAAAGTTCCATGTATATCTTGTTGTTCCAGCACACCCTGAATCTGAACCAGGAATAGTTTTATTGGTAAAAGTTACATTTGAATTTACACATGCACTAGTTGGTGCTATGAAATCTACCTTAGGTTTAGTCAATATTGATATATTTCCTAGTGTAAACGGAGTAGTTCCACACGCATTAGTTACATTCAATTTTACCTCGAAACTGTTTGCAGGACAACTACTTATTGTGTAAATATGTGGTATTGGATATTTGTCAGAATTTGAAGGGTTTACTAAATTGTAAAAACTTGAGCTTACTAATTGATTTTGTGTCAAAGTCAATATTGGTGAACCGTCACCATAATCAATGCTGTATGTAGTGTCTAACGAATTAGTTCCCCAATTTGAAATGGAAAATTGTAAATTGTCTGTCGGTGCGCATAAATCTTGAGTTGAACCAGGACTATTTAAACCTCCAAGAGGATTTGATATATTTTTTATTATGTAACTTCTTGTATTAATACACCCATTATTTCCTAAAGCAGTAATGACCATATTATAAGCTCCAAGTTTTATATAATCATGTGAAATTGGAAAAACGATGTTGGATTCTATTGGTGAACCATCTCCCCAATTTACAGAATATGAGTTTACACAATTTGAGCTAGATAAATTACCAACTGTTATTGAATATTTTGAATTAAATGAAGCATTTTTACAATTATTAAATTGATTGGAAGCTCCAGTTGCATTGACATCTTCAAAATTTATATCTGGTTTTTGTTTTACAGAAATGGTTTTTGTTCTTGACACTGTACATCCATTCCCTGAAACCGTTAATTTTACTGAAAAACTACTCGTACCACATCCTGTTGCCACAAATGTATGACTTGGGTTTTGTTGTGTTGAGGTTTCAGAATCTCCAAAATCCCATGAATAGGTATAAGGTCCAGTACCAGTTACAGCTGTTGTAAACAGCATTGGTGTGCCCGAACAGGCATTGTTATTTGTGAATGTAAAGTCTACTACAGGAGGAGCACTAATGGTAATTGTAGCGGTGCCACTTACTGTTTGTGTTGTATTTGTTTTATCTTTTACACTGACTAGGGTATAGTTAAAAACACCAGCTGCATTGGTTGGTTGTACAACCGTTATACTATTACCAGTAGATGTAACTGTTACATCAACTCCAGCATTGATTTTATAGGTAAAAGTATATGGGGCAGTACCTCCACTACCTGTAAAAGTTATTTCAGGATTGGTTGTTGCATTTTGACAAACTGTTGTGGTTCCCTTTATTGTTGCAGAAGGAGCTACAACTCGTTCAAAACAAATAGTACTCGTATTAATTTTTTGCTCATTTTTGCTCCCTTTAGCAGTATCAAAAGTGCTTTTAGCAATTGCGACGGTATTTAGTAGGAGTACTGAAAAAAGAATTATAATGTTGTAGAATTTCCTCATAAATCGTATTTAATAGGTATTTATGTATAGATAAATAACGTTTTGCTTGTAAATTAGTTTGCTATACAGTCTTGAACTGTTTTACCAAATTTTAGCAAATATAATGTTAAATAACTTTAGTTTATGTTACTATTATTATTGATATTCAATAAGTTAATTTTTTTTATTATAAAATCAAAAATGACAACCGTTTCTTTACTTATTCTTATTGCTTTGTATTTATAAAACGAATTGTATGCACTGATGACTTTTTATGTTTTATTGTTGTGTCCAATTATTTAAAATGAAATTTTTGTCACAAGTATTGCAATCCTTTTTCGTTTTTAAAAAGCGCACTGTTTCATTACTAATGGTTGTATGTAAAATGGTATGAATATTTCATTTTTTTACCATTAAGACATTGAAGGTTCATTAAGAATAATAGGAAAATTTCATTAAAAAAGGTTCTCGATACACACCACTTCAGATGCGAAGCGTATTGAGCGGTTTTGCTCCGTTTTACTTCGTAAAAAACATTGAAATGACGCATTTAATTATACCCGGCGGGTTATAAGTAATTATTGGAACATCAAAAACTATTTTACCAAAAAATGCTTTCCATAAAAAACGAGAAGGTATTAAACAAAAAAAAAATCGACTCCTGTTACGGAATCGATTTACTTGTGAAATTATGACTATTTTATTTTACGATACCGTATTTTTTTATAATCACTTTATCGGATTGATTGTCATAGTTTTCTATAATTAAATTGCCTTCCAAATCAAAATAACCAATCGCAATTTGATTATTGGATTTATAGATATAGCTGTTTGTTGATGTTTTTCTTAATAAGGAGGGCTCAAAGTTTCCATTAGTCAATATATAGCCAGAGGCGTCTAGAGCCAGTTTGTATATAGAACCATCTGAGACGTAATAGGAACTACGGTCAATATCGACTGTTCTAGTACTTCCGTCAGGATTTGTAATTGTTGTTGTACTAGTAACACTTATAGGAGAGTCTATGGTAGGGATGTTAATTGAATTTGGTTGTACCTGCCCGTATTCTATTTTTTGCGTTTTATTTATAACTTCATTTTTAACGGTTTTGTGCTCCCCATTAGAGTCTTTTAGAGTTGATGTAGTGGTTTTTGTTTCTGTTTGACTGTTCGTGTTTTGCGCTACAACCTTGATTGAAAACAAAAACATAAGTAGCACTAAAAATACTGTTTTGCGCAGTGTAGTGAAATAGTTTTTTTTATATTCTTTACATTTTTTCATAATAAATTGCTTTGTAGTGTTCCAACACAAATTTACGCATATGAGCTTTTACAATTATTTTTTAGAATTGTATAATTCCCACTTATTTAGCTAATGGGTGATTTTAATCTTAATTTTATAGAATGATTTTAAAACTAAAGTGGATATTGATTTTTTTATTCATTTACAATTGTCAACTATCTTTTG
>CANGUZ010000049.1 GCA_947457255.1 Flavobacteriaceae bacterium | reverse complement strand
AATTATTAAAATAATGCATATAATTCAATATTTTGGCATACTACTTGAAAATAGTATATCAACTAGCCGAAACAAATTCAGCTTTTAATTTTTAATACTATTGATTATGACAAAAATTACCCTTTTAGTAGCTGCCATTTTACTTTTTGGAAATGCAGCGAAAGCATCAGAAATAATCAATTATTCTGGTGAAAGAACAACTAGCATCTTTAATCTGAATGACCCCATTGAGTTTACAGAAAGAGGAATTACTTTTTATGTATTTCCTAACGGAGAATTCGATTTTAATACTGTGCAAAGCCAAGGAAACTCTATATATTATAGACGTGGTAGAAATTTAGCTATAGGAGCTTCTGGAGTTAGAAATTTTTATGCTTCACCAAACAATGTTGTTCGAATTGAGCATGATGCCATGGGAAGAATTCGCAGAATAGGTAATGTATTTGTGAATTATGACTATCTAAACAGAATTAAAAGAATCGGAACTATATATATGTCGTACAATCGTTTTGCCTTAGATCAAGTTGGTGGTTTAAGAATCATTTACAACAAAAGAGGTCAAATTATAAATACATTTGGTAGTGTAAATGGGTGTCAATCTAACTACTATTACAATAGTCATTATCAAAATGAATACAGTAGTAATACTTTTTCTGAAAATGAAAATAATGATCAAATGTATTATAGAAAAAGAAATCCAAATAGTGATTCCAAAAGAGAATAGCTTAAAAATCACTATTTATTCCTCCCGTTTATAAAATTATAGACGGGATTTTTATTTACTTTTTAACTTCCCTAAATATTTATCTATAAAATCATTGATTTCAACTGAAATAACAAGTTTGTAATTAATAAATACATATAAGAGTGTTATTAAAACTGACTTTAAAATAATATTAATTAAAGGATGAAAAGTGAAATCCCAAAAATAAAAAACTAAAAAAACAATACTAATGGTTCCGAAAGATTTTAAAGTATTTATTGTAAAAGGAAACAAATTCATTTTCTTAACTACAAACAATAGTTTTATGGTATTGTAAACCATCACAGAAATTAAAGTAGCCCAAGCAGCTCCTAAAATACCATAAGGAGGAATTAATAGCATATTCAATCCAATCATCATAAAAACCAACAATAATCCAAATAAAAGAACTGTTCGATAGTATTTTGTATTTAAAATAATTGCGTTGTTATTCCCTAAAATCACATCGTAGAACTTGGTTAATCCAATGATAAAAACTACCCCAATTCCGCCTTCATATTCGCCTGGAATTAACTGATACAACTCTTTAATGTTTAAAAAAATACCCAGCATAACCAAACCTCCAAAGACCTGTAAATTCAAAGCACTTTTCTTATACAATTCATTCAATTCGTCATGCTTATTTTCGTTCATGAGTCGAGCGGTAATAGGATAAATAATTTGAAGCATCGCTCTACTGGGCACTGCAATAACTGTAGCTATAAAAATGGCTACGGAATACAAAGCATTCTCACTTATATTCCGGTAGGATGGAATCATTACTTTATCAAAATCCATCAATAAGACCGCCACACTTCCTGATAAAATAATGAAAAACGAATACCCAAAAATTTCTTTAACATTATGAGGCATTTTAAAGGTCATAACTGGCATTTTTACATACCATGCATAACTTTTCATAGCTAAGAATTGGAGCAAATAAGCACCTAAAAGGGCATAAATAAACGCATCTTTAGTAAGCCAATTCCAATAGACCGAAAACAATAAAATTAATATCGTAACACGAACAAAAACTTCGCTAATAAAATTCCCAACAACCGATTGCATGTGTACTTTTACCCAAGCATAATAGACTTCAAAATAGCCCATACATATTCCTATGACTGGAATAAGCCAAAGAAAAGGACTTATTTCAGGGTTTTCTCTTAAAATAAAATAAGCAATATGATCGTAAAAAAAATAAGTGATTGTTGAAATAGGAATTATCAAAAAAAGCGGCATTATTAACATAAAACTCAAAAAGCGTTCTCGATCTACTTCTGAGGTATATTTAGAATAAAAACGAATCATCGTATTTTGAACACCAAAAGCCATTAAGGGCATCATAATATTAGAGGCCGATAACAAAAAAGCAACCATACCATAATGGGTTTTACCCAGGAAATTAGTATACAAAAACAGAGCGTTTATGGCTCCTATTCCAAAACCAAAATAGGTAATAACGGTATTCTTAATTGACTGGTTTAAAACTATTCCCAATTTTGTTATGAGTTATAAATTATGAGTTATGAGTTAACTCGTAAAAAATTATTGAATCAACTTAGCTAATTTTTCGGTTAAATTTTTTCTAGAATACTGCTGTAAACCAACAGCATTCGATTTTAATTTCCCTTCTAAAAATTGATTGTAATAATTCAAAATTACACTTTTTAGTTTGTCTTTCTCCCCATAATCAAAGAAAACTCCTGTATTGGTAGTTGTTATGATTTCGGCAAAATCAGAACCTCTTGGTCCAATGGCAAGTATTGGTCTTTCTGAAACCATATATTCAAATAGTTTTCCAGGAATAATACTCATGGTATCCTTTGAATTGATTTCGATTAACAATAGAACCTGGGACTTTCTTTGATGCGCAATAGCTTCTTGATGAGAAACATATCCTAAATAATTTATAAATTCATTTAAGTTATAACTCTGTAAGGTATCTAAAATCTCTTGGCTAACTGTTCCTATAAGTTTTAACTGAAAATGATTAGAAAAATCTGAAACCTCCTTTACCAACTCAGACAGAACTTGCCAAAGAATGATAGGATTCCTTTCTGATAATAGGGAACCAATATGTGCTAAAGAAAATTTTTCATCTAAAGATTGAGGTTCCACTTTTTCAACATCAAAACCGTTTGTAATTACTTCAATTGGTTTATTTGTAATCGCTTGAAACTCTATTTTAGTAGTATTACTGGTTACAATAATAGTGTCGGCTGTGTTTAAAACTGTTTTCTCTAAAGTTTTATGTTTCTTTTTTGAATAATCAGATAATCGAAGTGCTTTATGATACCCTATAGTGGTCCAAGGGTCTCTAAAATCGGCAATCCATTTAATAGTTAGCCTTTTTTTAAGTTGCAAACCTATAAGATGCAAACTGTGTGGCGGTCCTGAAGTAATAATCGTTTCAATAGTATTATCCTGAATGTATTTTTCTAAATAGCGAACTGATGGTTTTACCCATAAAACTCTAGCATCTGGAATAAATAGATTCCCTCTAATCCAAATGAATAGCTGTTCTAAACGAGTTTGCTTTCTGGCGTTTGGAATGATTCCTGAACTTATTTTCTTAGTCTTATTTTTTGAAAATACAGATGCTAAGCCATAAGGTTCTAAAATCTTCTTCTTAATGATAATTACTTTATCAGAAACCTCATTCATCAAACCTTCATCAATAATCGGATAGGTTGGATTTTCAGGAATATAAACAATGGGCTGAATACCAAAATCGGGTAAATACTTAACAAATTTCAACCATCGTTGCACGCCGGGACCTCCAGCTGGCGGAAAATAATAAGTTATAATTAAGATTTTTTTTAATTCCAAGGTAAATAGTTTAGAAATTTAAAAGTATTACTGTTATTTTTAAACTTCATTTGAATTGTTATTTAGCTTTTCCAACTCTTCAATATCCAATCTATCTTTTGGCCTGTTTGAAGCTTTTTTTGCTTTAATCAGATTATCGTAATCTAAGAAATAAACTGGGACTTCTTGTAATAAAACTATAGTTGCATTTTGAAGTAATATATCAAAATTTTCATTTTCCAATCCTTTAATTGTGGTCATAACATCCAACCTCAAATCATAAGAAATAGTAAAATCAGTAAAACCTGCAACAAATTGCATAGTCTCAATTGAAGGAAAATCTCCAATTCCGATTGTTGCAAAAGCATGACGAAGGTTTTTTCTGTTTTCAATTGTATCTTCAATTAAAATATCAATATCTCCAGTATTTCTCGTGTATCCATATATGTTTACCGCCAATCCACCAATGGTTAAATAACGAACATTATTTTCGTTGAATTCTTTCCAAATATTTAAAATCTCTTGAAGCATTATTTTTTCTGAATAATTCTTGGAGCTATTTTTAGTGCATAAGAAAGTTCAACTAAAGCCATAAATCGTTCTATCCTTTCAACATATACTTTTTGTAAATCGGACGAAATAGAATTTAGTTCTTTTTGCTGAATAGTTTTTTTATTTAAACCCTTAATTTTCATAATCAAATGTACTACATAAAAGCTATTTCCTTGTAAAAGAATACCAACTTTTCTTTCTTTCAAAATAAAGTCCACCAACAATTAAAAACAACATTCCAATAGAACTCGCTAAAGTAATAGTGCTTCCAGTTTGTACAACTTGTGGCTCAAACTTAAATTCAATCGTATGCTTTCCTGCAGGAATAGTCAAGGCACGTAATGCATAATTTGCTCTAAAATGAGAGGCGCTTTTACCATCTATAAAAGCATTCCAGCCGTCTTTATAATACATTTCTGAAAATACAGCCAAACCAGTATTGGCATTATTAGATAGGTATTTTAGATGATTGGGTTTGTAAGATTGCAATTGTAGGGTTGCCAAACTATCTTTAGTAAAAGAAGTTTTAGAAATAAACGATTTAAATTCTGATACATTAACAACAGCTTCATTTTTAGTATCTAAACCATTCAAAGCCTTCATCTCTTGATCTGGAGTATTTACTAACTTAATACGCTTTACAAACCAAGCGTTTCCGTTAGCATCAGGGTTTATGATTGGATAATCTTTACCTACAGAGTCGGTTTGGATGATGTACTTTACATTCAACATGTCTAGGACCGCCATATTGTTTTTGGCAATTTGATAATCAAACAATTGCTGCATTCTTCTTGGCTTCGCGGCATGATACCCCCCAATAGATTGATGAAAAAATGAAGTTCGAGAACTCGATAAATTACCGCTTATTTCGAAAACGCGGTAGTTAGTGGTGTCTTGTAAAATTTGAGCGTCTGATTCGGTTTCTTGAAAAGGAATTTCAACTTCACTAGCGTTGACAAAATCTTTAGCACTCACATAATTTTTATCAATAAAAAACAAATCAGAAACCATTAGTAAACCAACAAAAATAATAGCCTTGTTTTGCGATAATCTATTTTTTAAAAACAACCATAATATTCCTGAAGACACTAGGATAAAAAAACCAGAACGCAATAAATCAGCTGAGTACAAACTTTTTCTATCCGATTTTAGGGCATCAACAAAATCAGGACCGTAATTTTCCATAAAATAACTATCGCTACCTCCTGAAAAACTAAACGAACTCTTGATTAAAAACAAAAAAACAAGTATTCCAAAACCCACAGCTGTCGATTGTAACAAGGCTTTCTCTTTTGATTTTAAAACTGATGATTCATCCGATTTAAAATAAGAATGCAATCCCATAATGGCTAAAACAGGAATACACAATTCTAATAGTACTTGTATAGAAGACACTGCTCTGAACTTATTATACATGGGAACAAAATCAATACAGAAATCGGTTAAAACAGAAAAATTTTTGCCCCATGACAGTATTAATGATAATATAGCACCAGCTAAAAAAGCATATTTTATTTTTCGTTTATCATAAAATAAGGCAAGTATCGCCAACAAAAATACCACAGAGCCAATATAGGCTGGAGCAGCAACTATAGGCTGATCGCCCCAGTACAATGGCATTCCAGAAACGAAATCCTTAGCTTGCTCTTCTGGAACACTCTGACTAATCATAAACTCATACATCTTGCTATCGGTACCAATGTTTTCATTATTTGACCCACCAAAAAGTCTTGGAGCAATCAAATTAAAACTTTCGGCAATACCATAACTGTATTCAGTAATATAGTCATTCGTCATTGCATTGTTAGTTTCATTTTTAGTACCATCGGCATTATAAAGCAACTCACTTTTGTCTCTGGTACTAAATTTTGCATATTCAGCAGTGGCCAATAAATTTGTCGCATTTGCACCAATTGCAAAAATTCCTGCTACACAAAAAACGCCTAAAGCTTTTAGCAATGTAGTATAGTCTTTTTGCTTGCTATAATCATAAATAAAGAAAATAGAGAGCACCAAAATCAAAATCAATAAATAATAGGTCATTTGAAAGTGATTCGCATTAATTTCTAAAGCCGCAGCAATCATTGTTAAAAGTCCACCAAGTATAAATCGTTTTTTATAAACAAGAATAATGCCTGCTAGAACCATAGGCATATATCCAATGGCGTGTGCTTTTGCATTATGCCCCACTCCAAGAATTACTATCAAATAGGTAGAAAAACCAAAAGCCAAAGCGCCCACAAATGCTTTTAAGGGATCTATTTTTAGAACCAGTAGTAAGATGTAAAATCCTATAAAATAAAGAAACAAATAATCGGCTGGTCGAGGCAAAAACCGAATTAAATCATCTAAACTCCCCACATAATCATGAGGATATTTCGCTCCTAATTGATACGTTGGCATCCCACCAAAAGCAGCATTGGTCCAATACGGTTCAGCATTTTCGGAAGCTCGAAAATCATTTTGCTCCTTAGCCATTCCTGTATATTGAACAATATCCGATTGAAATATTTTTTTTCCTTGCAAAACAGGATAAAAATAAAGTGTTGCAATGAACACAAAGCCAATAATAGCTAATGCATGAGGGTAAAACTTAGCAAGGATTTTCATAGTAAGAAGTAGTCAGTATCTGTAATTATGGCAAAAAATTTAAGCCAAAAATAGTTAAAAAGTGCAAACTGAACACTCATTTGCAACTACTATTTTAATCTATTTCTTCATAATCTACATACTCGCCCACTTTTTTGGTTTCGCGTGGCTTGGTACTTTTAGTCGCATCATAAATAATTTCATCAGTATTTGAATTCTTTTGATGGTTTGAAGTATTCGATTGGTAGTGTTGTTGAAAGTTTTGTCCCGCTTTTTCAACTACTTTCTTAACTACTATAGGTAAAAAAAGGCGCGCTAAAAATTTGATAACATAATAAAATAGCATTAAATAAAAAATGGTTTTTATTATTCCGTTAAAAGAGGCTGTTTGCATAAACAAAAATTTTCACAAATTTAATAAATCAAAAGTTCAAAATTAAAAAAGCATTCTTAAATAAATAATAAATTATAGTACATTTGAAATCGTTATTATTTTATTCTTAAAAAAGAAAACATGTTTAAAATCAAATCTTTACTCTTAGTATCTCTTTTATTATACTCCACCGCTCATTTTGCTCAGTTTACTGATGTAATCAATTCGAATCGTCCTGGCGAGTCAATGGCAGCTTTTTCTGTAGGAAAAACAGTGTTTCAAGCAGAATTAGGAATGTATGGCTTTAAAGAAAAACACGAATTAATGAACTATGAAGCCAATGGTTTTGGCAACAATTTAGATTTTCGATACGGCGCTTTTTTAGAACAATTAGAGTTTATTGTCAATTTACAATACCAATATGAAAATTATAGTGCTCCGCTTCTCAATGGCAACCAAAGTGGTTTTAAAAAAACTATAATTGGAGCAAAATTTCTAGTTTACGATCCTATTAAAAAATACATCGAAAAACCCAATTTATACAGTTGGAAAGCCAATCATAAATTCAGTTACAGACAATTTATTCCTGCTGTAGGAGTATATGCCGGTTTAAACATTAATCTTTCTGACAATATTTTTATTCGACCACAAATTCCGAATGACCCAAATATAAGTCCTAGATTTATGGTTTTAACACAAAATCAGTTTGGAAAATTTGTTTTATGTACTAACATCATTCTAGACAAGTTTTCTTCTGAAAAGCAATCTATAGATTATGTGGTTACCTTAACAAGAGGTTTTAATTCCAGATGGTCTGGTTTTCTAGAAAACCAGGGTTTCAACGGTAAGTATTATTCAGATGCTATTTTTAGAACTGGAGCAGCCTTTTTAGTAAAACAAAACGTTCAAATAGATGCTTCAATAGGAGCTAATTATAAAGATACTCCCTCTGTATTAGCTGGTGGCGTTGGACTATCGTGGCGTTTCGACAAAAACTACAGCGAAGTGCTGTATAGAATTCCGAAAGATAAAAACAAAGACAAAAAGAAAAGCAAAGCGGACAAGAAAAAAGACAAGAAAAAAGAAAAAGATAAAAAACGACTAGACGAAATTGAATCTACACCATTACAACCATAATGATTACAGTATTAGAAGCTAAAACAAAAAAGGAATTAACGCATTATATTAAATTTCCTTTTTCCTTATATAAAAATAACGCCTTCTGGGTGCCACCAATCATTGCTGATGAATTGGAAACTTTTGATAAAACAAAGAACCCCGCTTTCGAAAATGCAGAAGCCTACTTTTATTTGGCATATAAAGACAATAAGGTTGTAGGCAGAATTGCAGCAATCATTAACTGGAGCGAAGTAAACAACCAGAACAAAAAGAAAGTCCGTTTTGGTTGGTTCGACGTTATAGACGACTTAGATGTTACCAAAGCATTACTAGAAAAAGTATACGAACTCGGTCGTAAAAATAATTTAGAGCATGTCGAAGGACCAATGGGATTTTCAAATCTAGATAAAGTTGGTGTCCTAACTGAAGGTTTCGATGAATTAGGCACCATGATAACTTGGTACAATTATCCCTATTATGCTACTCATTTTGAGCAATTGGGTTATGTAACCGAAAAAGAATATCTAGAAAGTAAATTTCCATTCGAAAACGTAAAATTAGAATTTTTTGACAAAGCTCAAGAATTAATTAAAAAGCGCTACCAACTCAATGCGCTGAACTTCAAAAAAACAGCAGACGTGTTGCCACATGTCGATAAAATGTTCGATTTGTTTAATGCTTCCTATGCAAGCTTATCCTCTTTTGTAGCAATATCTGATATTCAAAAAGAATATTTCAAGAAAAAATACATCAGTTTTATTAATCCTGAATACATCAAATTTGTAGAAGACAAAGACAAAAACTTAGTGGCTTTTGCAATCGTGATGCCTAGTTTTTCTAGAGCGTTACAAAAAGCCAATGGAAGATTGTTCCCTTTTGGTTTTTTACATTTATTAAACGCACGTAAAAACAGTAAAGACGTTACCTTTTACCTTATTGGTGTTCACCCTGACTATCAAAACAAAGGGGTACATGCCATACTTTTCAAGGAAATGCACACTACTTTTACACAGAAAGGCATTCAAAACTGCATTAGAACTCCGGAGTTAGCCGATAATCATGCCATACATCTCCTTTGGAAAAATTTCAATCCTACAACTCATTGTCGCAGAAAAACATTTCGAATAGAACTGTAAGCCAAAACTCGATAAATAAAACTATAATTGATACTAAATACTATTCCTGCAAGGTTTCAAAAACCTTGTAGGTATAGTATTTTCAAGTATTCAATACCTATAGGTTAAAAGGAGAGCACAAAGAACAAATTCATCAATTCAATTTATTTAGTAACCTATTAAGTACAACTATTAAAAAACGTCAGTTCGAGTTTTTTTTGTGTAGAAAAACGGAACAAAAAATGTATCGAGAACCATTTTTAATGAAATCTTGCTTGCTCTATACGATCATCTCACGAAAATCAAATCGAATTGACGAAAATCTAGAGTCTAAAACGAATTATACCCAACCAATAATATATTGTACCATAGACCAAAAAAAATCCATTCCAAAAAAATATTTGGAATGGATTTCTATAGTGCTAACACGTTAACATAAAAACTCTAGTCAGAGCCTCTTTTGCTAACTTCTATATATTAAGCATCTAAATCAACTTTAGTTCTACTAGCAATTTCTTTATACGTTCCGTTTTCTAATTTCTCACGAATCGCTTCAAAAGCACTAAGTGTTTCCTCAATATCCGCTAAGGTGTGGGATGCCGTAGGAGTCATTCGCAACAAAATAATTCCTTTCGGAATCACAGGATAGATTACAATAGACAAAAATATTCCGTAATTCTCTCTCAAGTCATTTACCATAACCATAGCTTCTGGCACGCTACCCTCAAGATAAACAGGTGTCACACAGGTATTGGTATCCCCAATATTGAAATTTCTAGCGCGCAATCCGCTTTGTAAAGCATTTACTATCACCCATAGTTTGTCTTTTAATGCTGGCGAATTTCGCAACAACTCTAAACGCTTCAATGACCCAATAGTTTGAATCATTGGTAAAGCTTTAGCAAACATTTGTGAACGCAAATTGTATTTTAAGTAATCTATAATCTCTTTGTCAGCAGCTACAAAAGCGCCAATATTAGCCATCGATTTTGCAAAAGTCGAAAAATAAATATCAATACCATCCTGGCAACCTTGCTCCTCTCCTGCTCCTGCTCCCGTCTTTCCTAGCGTTCCAAAACCGTGTGCGTCATCAACTAACAAACGGAAATTATAACGCTCTTTCATAGCAACAATCTCTTTCAACTTACCTTGTTGTCCTCGCATACCAAAAACACCCTCAGTAATAAAAAGAATACCACCACCATTCTCTTCCGCCATTTTTGTAGCACGTTGCAGGTTTTTCTCCATGCTTTCAATATCGTTATGTCGGTAGGTAAATCGTTTTCCCATATGCAAACGAACCCCGTCAATAATACAAGCATGTGCATCTACATCATATACAATTACGTCATTTTTAGTAACTAATGCATCAATGGTCGACATGATCCCTTGGTACCCAAAATTCAATAAATAGGCCGACTCTTTCATTACAAAAGCTGCCAATTCCTGCTCTAATTGCTCATGGTATTTGGTATGCCCACTCAACATTCGAGCTCCCATAGGGTAAGCTGCACCATATTGCAAAGCGGCATCTGCATCTGCTTTTCGAACTTCGGGATGATTGGCTAAACCTAAATAATCATTCAAGCTCCAGTTCAAAACATCTTTCCCTGCAAATTGCATTCTTGGTCCCAATTCGCCTTCTAATTTAGGAAAAACAAAATAACCTTCAGCCTGCGACGCCCATTTTCCTAAGGGTCCTTTGTTGTTCTGAATTCTTTCAAATAAATCTTTTACCATGATATTGTATAGTACTAAATTGTCATTTTTTACAAGTTGCAAAAATAATTATTTATACGGTAATAAAGTATCTAATTTACAAATATTTTTTAGACCAGTCATTCCATTCTTCTGGAGCTATTTCCTGCTCTACAGGATATCCACGATAGTGCTTCGTACCTTGCAATACCTTGGAATACCGTTTCGATCAGGGCTAAAAATACATTTTTACAATAAACGTCGTATCTTTACAGCATAGCAACTATAACAACCACAATACAACAATGTCACAAAATACCAAAGAATTAAAACTAGCCGTACTCATAGATGCCGATAACGTTCCTTACAGCAATGTAAAAGGAATGATGGAAGAAATTGCGAAATTTGGCACGCCAACTACCAAACGAATCTATGCCGATTGGACCAAACCCAATGCCAACGGTTGGAAATCGGTACTCTTAGAACATGCTATTACTCCTATACAGCAATACAGTTATACCGTAGGAAAAAACTCTTCCGATTCTGCTTTGATTATCGATGCTATGGATTTACTCTATTCTGACAAAGTTGACGGTTTTTGTATTGTGTCTAGCGATTCCGATTTTACGCGTCTTGCCATCCGACTTCGAGAATCTGGCATGAAAGTTATTGGTATAGGCGAAAAGAAAACACCCAATTCGTTTATTGTAGCTTGCGATCGGTTTATTTATATTGAAGTTCTAGAAGGCGCTATCAAAAAGACACTACAAAGAGCTGAACAGAGCGGAGCTAAAAATCCAAAAGCATCTGCTACGCCAACCGATACTAAAAAACCAATCGAAAAAGAAGCTTCATTAAAAGTAGATTTACAAACCATAGAACTCATCGAAGCTACTATCGAAGCCATTGGTGATGATGATGGCTGGGCTTTTTTAGGCGATGTAGGCAACCTCATTGTAAAGAAAAAACCAGAATTCGACCCTCGAAATTATGGCTTTACAAAACTTACACCAATGCTAAAATCATTAACCGATATCCTTGAGATCGACGAACGCGATTCCGACAAAAAGGGAATCAAACACGTGTATGTACGCCTGCGATTTAGCTAATCGAAGGATTCAAATAATATCAATCCCTCTTTTCGTATAGCACAGTAGTTCATCAAACCGACTCTTCGCTTGTCACAATGGTTACCCCAACACGTCTCTTCGAGTTTCCAAATGGTTACCCAACCGCCTCTTCGCTTGGCACAATGGTTAACCAACACGTCACTTCGAGTGATTTTAAATACTAATGCGAAAGCTTTAGTAGTTAAAATTGTATCGAGAAGCACTTAACATCTTATTTTAAAGTTAGCACTATAGGTTCATCAAACCGTCACTTCGCTTGGCACAATGGTTACCCAACACGTCACTTCGAGTGATTTTAAATACTAATGCGAAAGCTTTAGTAGTTAAAATTGTATCGAGAAGCACTTAACATCTTATTTTAAAGTTAGCACTATAGGTTCTTAAAACCGCCTCTTCGCTTGGCACAATGGTTACCCAACACGTCACTTCGAGTGTTTTTGTGCAGTGCAACGGAACAAAAATGTATCGAGAAGCGAATACAGCAGATTGCAACAAAAAGCAAGATAACTATTTAAACTTTTTCTTAGCTAAATTTGGAAGTAAGTCATAATCATTATTAATCAAAGCCTCTTTCTTTGCCTTTGACCACTTTTTAATTTGTTTCTCTTTTTCTATAGCCAGATTAATATCTGTAAACTCACAATAAAAAACCAATTCTAATGGCCTTCTATTATAGGTGTAGCACTCTTTATAAAAACCTGATTCATGTTTAAAAAAACGTTGTTCTAAATTACTAGTCACACCAGTATAATACGTTTTATCAGAACATTTAATTATATATACGTAGGATTGTTTCATTATACTAAGATACTATTTTTTTGCTTCTCGATACACCACCGCCCAAAAACGGCGGCACTCGAAGTGACGAAGCACTTAATATCGTATTTTAAATTTAGCACTATAGGTTTATAAAACCGTCACTTCGAGTTTCCAAATGGTTACCCCAACACGTCACTTCGAGTGATTTTAAATACTAATGCGAAAGCTTTAGTAGTTAAAATTGTATCGAGAAGCACTTAACATCTTATTTTAAAGTTAGCATTATAGGTTCATCAAACCGTCACTTCGAGTTTCCAAATGGTTACCCAACACGTCACTTCGAGTGATTTTAAATACTAATGCGAAAGCTTTAGTAGTTAAAATTGTATCGAGAAGCACTTAACATCTTATTTTAAAGTTAGCATTATAGGTT
>CANGUZ010000048.1 GCA_947457255.1 Flavobacteriaceae bacterium | reverse complement strand
TTAATTTCGGCATTTGGCATTAAAGGATTGTCTTGATTTTGCGAGCTAGTGATTTGTAATTTTCCCGTTTTATCAGTAATCAACCACGCCCATCCTGATCCAAATTGTTTTGTGGCAACATCTTTAAATTGTGATTTAAAGACTTCAAAAGACCCAAAATCTCTAGTAATTGCTAATGACAAAGTGTCTTTAGGTTGTCCTCCTGCTTTTGGAGCCATGCTTTCCCAAAAAATGGAATGGTTGTAATAACCACCAGCATTGTTTCTCAAATCATCATTACTAGTATCTAATTTTTTTAGTATTTCTTCAATACTTATATTTTCCAATTCTGTTCCAGCAATAGCTTTATTCAGATTATTAGTATATGTTAAATAGTGTTTTGAATAATGCATTTCCATCGTTAAAGCATCGATATTAGGTTCTAATGCTTGATAGGAATAAGGCAGCTTAATCATTTCAAATGTGCCTTCATCTGCTTTTACATCATCAGGGCTACCAATTGTTGTTTTCTCTTCAGCTGTTGGAAGAGGAACTTCAACGACTTCAGTTAATTTTTTATTGTTACAAGAAATAATCATAAGAGTACATACACTTATGAAAAAAAGCATTTTTTTATTCATGTATAACTTTATTTTTTAACTAGTGAATTTATTATTTCGATATATGATTCTTTAGCTTCCTCAACGCTAATATGACTAATTTGCATCCATGCATTCGTTTTGAAGGCGTCTCTAATATGAAAGGATGAGGTTTGGCTTAATTCTAATGTACCATAGGTAGCTTGTTTGTAAAAAGCATAAAGTCGCAACTGAACATCTTGAGGTAAGGATGCTTGAGTCATTTCATCAGCAATGGCAACTGCCTCTTCGAATCTAGTATTTAAATCTTTTAAGGTCATTATCATTTTATTGCAATAATAGTTTTTCCTCCTACTGCTTTTTCATTTAATTGCACATTAATTTTAGTTCCCAAAGGTAAAAATAAATCTACTCTTGAGCCAAATTTTATAAAACCAGCATCGGTTCCTTGTATGACTTGCATGCCTTCTTCGGCATAATTAATGATACGTCTGGCTAATGCACCAGCAATTTGTCGGTATAAAATTTCTCCAAAAATTCTATTTTCTATAACAACTGTTGTTCTTTCGTTTTCAGTACTCGCCTTTGGATGCCATGCTACTAAATATTTACCGGGATGGTATTTACTAAATTTTACTTTTCCATTAACAGCATACCGAGTGACATGAACATTTATTGGCGACATAAAGATGGAAACTTGTATGCGTTTATCCTTAAAATATTCGCTTTCAAATACCTCTTCAATGACAACAACTTTTCCGTCTACTGGAGCAATAATATGATTATCGTTAATTGCAACGTCTCTTTTAGGATTTCTAAAAAACTGCAAAATCAGTAGTAAAAATAATAATATAAGAACTTCAACTGCTTTTTTTAGCCAAAATAGTTCAATGAAATGATCTGCAATTAACAATAGAGCAACAGTTAATGTTGTTGCAATTAATATGATTTTTCCACCTTCTTTATGAAACATAACTTAAAATTTTATAAAATAAAAATACAAATGGCGCTACAAATATAACACTATCTAGTCGATCTAGAATCCCTCCATGTCCGGGCATTATTATTCCGCTGTCTTTTACGCCAGCAATTCTTTTAAATTTGGATTCGATTAAATCTCCTATGGTACCTATAATCCCCACAATAACAGCAATTATTGTCCAAATTAATATCGATTTATCACTAAATTGTGTGCTTGCTTTTATATAATATTTTGATATCAAATAACCAGCAATTATTGCAAAAATGATTCCACCAAAGAACCCTTCAATTGTTTTCTTAGGGGATATTCTTTCAAATAATTTTGTTCTTCCAATAGATTTTCCAACAATATAGGCAAAAGTGTCGTTAGTCCAAATCAAGATAAAAAGGCCAATTATGATTTTAGGGTTATAATCGATAACTCCAAATGAAATTTTAGTAATAAATACAAAAGGCAATATAATGTATCCCAATAAATAAAGGTATTTTGAAGAAGTGCTAATTTTTTGAATGTTATCATAAAATAGAAAAAGGATACATTTAATAGAAACTACTAATGCCGTAACCAATAATATCAAGTCTAATTTTTCAGTATTGATAGAAATATTTATATCAGCTTGAAAAAATTCGTTTAATATTTTTGTTGTAAATTGGTTGTAATTGCTTACTAACGTTATTGCTGTGTAGAATATAAGACCGAGAAGGATGGGGAAAACTTTATGTATTTGTATTAAATTACAAAATTCGTATAAAGTTACAATTAGGAAGACTCCAAATAGAATAAAAAAACTTTCTTTTGAATATAAAATCGAAGAAAGTAATAAAATTATATAAATAGCTCCCGATATAGCCCGTTTTAGAGTTTCATTCATCTTATAAATCCTCTAAAAGCAATAAATAGAGATTTTTAGCAGCACTGCCGTATTGTAAAAAGTCTTCTTCTTTTGCTTTTTCAAAATATTTTATAGTGGTAATATTTGTAGGATAATCTTTAATGTATTTCTTTTTGATGACTCTAAGTCCATCACTTTTACTTTCAATGATTTGACTAGTAGTTGCAATAACTACAATATTTACAGGTAAGTCGTTGGGTTTGTTTTGCTTGATTTGATTTGACGAAAATAGTATTGAACCTTCATCAGCAATTAGATTTTCGCAACTTGCCAGAAGAAATTTTGGATTTACTGGTTTTATATAGGAAAGTTTATTTTCATCAAGCATACTAAAAAGCTTTGGTTCGTAGCAAACTACGTCACTTTCAAACCAATCGTTTTCTTCTAAAATATGCTCAAAATGGTCTTTTAGTTCCGTAAGATTTTCACAATATAGAAATTTACCACCATTTTTTTTGAAATTAAATGTAAATTTTTCATCAACAGGAGCTGATAAATTAGCTTGTAAATTATTAAATTCACTTTGTTTTTCCTCAAAAGAGGAATCATCACCAGAACCAAAAAATTTTCTGAAAAGACTCATATAGTTTGTTCAATCAATTAAATTGTTTTTTACAAAACATACAAATGTAAAAAAATCTTAATTCAAAAGCATTTTTTGAATTAAGATTTTTAAAATTATTTTTTTGATTACAAAGAAGTTTCAGCTTGCAAGTTACTATCAAAATTACGTTTTCCGAAAATTTCTTCTAAATCGTCTTTGAAAATCACTTCTTTTTCTATTAAAATTTCTGCCAATTTATTCAATTTATCTTTGTTTTCTTCAAGAATTTGAATCGCTCTTTGGTATTGGCTTTCTATCAAGTTTGATATTTCTTTATCAATAATCATAGCAGTTTCTTCAGAATATGGTTTAGAAAAACTATACTCGCTTTGTCCTGAAGAGTCATAATAGGTTACATTACCAATTTTGTCATTCAAGCCATAAACGGTTACCATAGCACGAGCTTGCTTGGTTACTTTTTCTAAATCACTCAAAGCACCAGTTGAAATACGATTGAATACTACTTTTTCAGCAGCTCTACCACCCATTGTAGCACACATCTCATCGAGCATTTGGTCTGGACGAACAATTAGTCGTTCTTCTGGTAAGTACCAAGCTGCACCTAAACTTTGCCCACGAGGTACTATTGTTACCTTTATTAATGGAGCGGCGTGTTCTAACATCCAACTTACGGTAGCATGTCCAGCTTCATGAATGGCTATTGCCTTCTTTTCGTTAGGTGTAACAATTTTATTTTTCTTTTCTAATCCTCCTACAATTCTATCAACAGCATCTAAGAAATCTTGTTTGTCTACTGCTGTTTTGTTGTTTCTAGCGGCTATAAGCGCTGCTTCGTTACACACATTAGCAATATCAGCACCTGAAAACCCTGGAGTTTGTTTGGCTAAAAAGTCGGTATCTAAGCCTTCTACCTTTTTTAGCGGAGCAAGATGCACTTCGAAAATTTCTTTTCTTTCACGAATATCTGGTAAGTCTACAAAAATTTGCCTATCAAAACGCCCAGCACGCATTAAAGCTTTGTCTAACACATCAGCTCTGTTGGTTGCAGCAAGTACAATTACATTAGAATTGGTTCCGAAACCATCCATTTCTGTCAATAGTTGATTCAACGTATTTTCACGCTCGTCATTTCCTCCTGACATGCTATTTTTTCCACGAGCTCTACCCACAGCATCAATCTCATCAATAAAAATTATGGCTGGTGACTTTTCTTTGGCTTGTTTGAATAAATCTCTCACACGTGAAGCACCAACACCTACAAACATTTCTACGAAATCAGAACCTGACAATGAGAAAAAGGGAACTTGCGCTTCTCCAGCAACCGCTTTTGCTAATAATGTTTTTCCTGTACCAGGAGGACCAACTAAAAGTGCTCCTTTTGGAATTTTACCTCCTAAATTGGTGTATTTTTCAGGATTTTTAAGAAACTCTACAATTTCTTGTATTTCTTCTTTTGCACCTTCAAGTCCCGCAACATCTTTAAAAGTGGTTTTAATATCGGTTTTTTCGTCAAAAAGTTTTGCTTTCGATTTTCCGATATTGAAAATTTGTCCTCCTCCAGGTCCACCGCCACCACTCATTCTTCGCATAATAAATAACCAGATACCTACAATAATTAGTATTGGTAATAAACTAATTATGATATCAGACCAGTTGTTTTTTGGTAAAAAATTAAAGTCTTTAAGTTTGCCTTGCTCAACAGCGGTTTCTAATTTTTTCTGAAAAATTTCATCGTTACCAATATCAAAAATATAATGTGGTCCTTTTGTGTTGGGACGATTCAATAAATCTTTTGCTACTGCTTTATGAGTAGTTTCTTTTAAAGCTGCAGGAGTCAAATAGACTTCAGCTTCTTGCTTATTGTATACAATAACTTTTTGTACTTCGCCTTTTTCTAAAAAGGTATTGAATTTTGAAGAAGTAGTTTTAGCTGCCTCTTGAAAACTCGAACCTCCCGAAAAAACACTAATGGACAGAAATATAAGTAATATTACCAAATAGATTGCCCATGAGGGTACTTTAAATTTACTTGGATTTGGTTTATTGTCGTTAGCCATTGCTTTGCGTTTCTTTAATATTTATTTTGAATTGTTGTAATTTTTGCGTCACCCCAAAGACTTTCAATGTTGTAGTATTCGCGAATGTGTTTCTGAAATACATGAACCACAATGTTCACATAGTCCATAAGAACCCATTCTGCATTATCAGTTCCTTCTACGTGCCAAGGTTTGTCTTTGATTGCTTTTGAGACTGTTTTTTGAACGGAGTTAACAATAGCGTTAACCTGAGTATTTGAATTTCCGTTACAGATGATGAAATAATCGCAAGCTGCGTTGTCTATTTCTCTTAAATCTAATATGTCAATATCGTTTCCTTTTACTTCTTCAATTCCTTTGATGATGTTAGCCAACAAAACATCATTGTTTATTGCTTTTTTTGTCATTTATTTTTTTTCTATATGTTCGCAAAGTTACCACTTTTTGTGATTATTTTTGAACCTTAACATAACATTAAATTCTGTCTTACAAATTATTTCTAATGAAAGTAATCAAACTCGATGCCATAGATTCTACAAATGAGTTTTTAAAAGACTTAATAAGCAAGCAATTAGTAGATAATTTTACAATTGTTACCGCTGAAAATCAGACAAAAGGGAAGGGGCAAATGGGTTCGGTATGGAATTCGGAAACTGGTAAAAACTTAATAATGAGTGTTTTAATTAAAAACTTTATAATTGACATTACTGAAATTTTTAATTTAAATATAGCATTTTCATTAGCTGTAATTACTGCTTTAGAAGAAAGAAAAATTCCTAAAGTAAGTATAAAATGGCCCAACGACATTATGTCAGACAACAAAAAAATTGGCGGAATATTAATAGAAAATAGTATAAAAAGTGATGGAACCATTTCTTCGGTAGTGGGTTTAGGGCTTAATGTGAATCAAACTTATTTTCAAGATTTGCCAAAAGCGTCTTCTCTTGCGCTTGTTTGTGATGCTATTTTTAACAAAGAAGAGTTGCTAATTTCTATTATTGAAAACATGAAATTAAATATTGTATCATGGAATGAGCAATCGGATTTGATGTGGCAAAAGTATACGAATTCCTTATTCAAAAAAGGAATTCCAATGCCATTTCAGAATAAAGAAAATCAAAATTTTATGGGTATTATTCAAGGCGTTTCTTCTAATGGAAAATTAAAAATTCTTTTAGAAAATGATGCTATTTCTGAATTTGATATTAAAGAAATTCAGCTGTTGTATTGAGGCACTTTATAAAGAGAAGTCTTCTCCTAAATAAAACTTAATCAATGCATTATTAAACATTAATTCATATTTGGATTGAATTAAATCGGCTTGAGAATTGTTGTAAAATATTTTGGTAAGATTCAATTCGGATATGTTTATTTTTCCTAATTCAAATTTTAGCAATTCAGCGTCGTAACTTTTTTGAGAGAATTCGTAAGCAATTAATGATGCTTCATTTTTTTTGATATATGTTTTGGTATCATTTATAGCTTTTAATACTTCTTTTGAAAGATTATTTTGCACAATTTGAGTATCAAATTTAGATTGTTTTAAATTAAGTTTCGTGGTTTTAATTTTAGAGAAATTATCCATTTGACTAAAAATAGGAATCGTTAAATGAAATCGTACACCTCGAATAAAGTTATTGTCTAACTGATCCTCATTTGCAATTGGTCCTAAATCTCTGTCTATATAATTATCAGTATAATTGGAGCCCGCAAGTAATCTCATGGTTAAAACAGGATAGCGAGGCGCCCTTGCTAACGAAAGTGCCGTTCTGGCCTTTTTTTCCTTTAAAAGACTCATCGAATACAACGGATTCATTTCTACTGCTTTTTTGGCTAATGAGAACTGATTTTCTTCTAATAATACATTTTTACTTATTTCTGTTATGGGTTTTAACAATTGAATTTCTTTTTCTAGAGGAAAATTCATTAACTGTTTTAAACTAACAAGATTATCAGTTAACCGGTTTTCGCTAGTTAGTAGGGTAAGCTCTTCTCTTGCTTTTTGTGTTTTAATTTTAAATACTTCGCTTTCAGCAATTACACCAGAATCAAATTTTAAAATTGCCAATTCCAGTTGTTTTTCACTCGATTTTATTTGCTCTTTATTAGCAGAAATTATTTCTTGCAAATAAAGAATGGTAATGAATTTTTGAGCCAAATCAATTGTAATTTCGTTTTTTACTTTTTGAATGTTTACTTTGCGAATATTTACCTCTTGCTTTGTCGATCGAATGGTATTGATAACAGTAAATCCTGAAAATAAATTAAACATTGCATTGGCTGTTCCGTTATAAAATTTTAATTCTTGATTTACAAATTGATTTGTGTTTTGGTCAATGTCTCGACCCCATGAATTTCTGTTTTCTGCAATTCCGTATACAGAGGGTAAAATTTTACCATAACTGGCTATGTTTTGATTAACCGCTATACGTTCATCATTTAATGCGCTTTTTATTAATAAATTCTCTTTTAATGCAATCTCTAAACAATCATTAAAGGATAGTATGTCTTGTCCAAATACTACATTTGAAAATGTAAAAACGAGTAGTAAATAAATATATTTTTTCATTAATTTAGTTAACATTATTATCGATGTTATTGAATAATTTTTTAATAATGTATTGATAAAGTTGCATTCTTTCTATAATAACTTCACCTTTTAGTTTATAACCTGCTTTTAGATTGATGTTTGGGTTGTATTTTTTTATTGTTGCCAAGCAGTAAAATGTTCTATCTACGTCAGATGGTGATACATAAGTAATTTTGCCTTTTATAGCGCCAAATCTATAGTAATTATAAGCATCTAATTTCAAATTAATTTCTTGACCATTTTTTATATAAGTCAAATCTTTTTCGTCTAAAATTACTTTTGCATAAAAAGATTCTTTTTTGGGAGCTATAATGGTAAGCAATTCTCCTTTATTTACAATTTCTATATTTTGTCTTGCATTAAAAAGATTTGATACTGTTCCGTTTATTGGAGAAACAATTACTAGTTTTTGCAGTTCATCTGATATGTAATTCAGGTTGTACTTACCATCTTTAATTTGCGCTTGTAATTCAATAATGTCACGTTTGTAATTCTGTATTTCATTATCAACTTCTATGATGCTTCTTTTTAAATCATTTTTAGACCGGCTGTAGTTATTGTATAAGTTTTCAAAATCATAATTCTTGTTAGAATAACTAGAATTGATGTCTACTTGCCCTTTTTTAATATCTAAATTTCTGTTTTTAGCATCCGTCATTTCATACCGTGAAATAGCTCCTTTTGCATACAATAAGGAGTCGGTCTTAAACTTATCAGTTAAAATTGAGGTTTGTTGAGACGATAAATTTATCTTGTTGTTTAAAGACGTAATCTCTAAAGCAGTTTTTTTACGATCGGTTTTATAAATATTAGATTGAATGTATAACAATTGTTGTAAAGATTTCTTACGTTCAACTGTATTTTGAATCAATCGGTTTATAACTTCAATTTTGTTTTCCATCGAAGCTACGTCGGTATTTAATACGTTGAATTCTGAACTTGTTTTTTTGTTTTCAAGTATAAATAAGGTATCGCCTTTGCTCACTTCTTGACCTTCTTTAGTTAAAACTTTAAGTATTTTAACTTCATTTGGTGCGTTAATTTTTAATTGTGGAGTGTCTGAAAAAATTTGTCCTTCCTTAAAGTTTAC
This sequence comes from Flavobacteriaceae bacterium, assembly GCA_947457255.1. GTDB lineage: Bacteria > Bacteroidota > Bacteroidia > Flavobacteriales > Flavobacteriaceae > Flavobacterium. The sequence continues at coordinate 4,661 of CANGUZ010000048.1, read as the reverse complement.
AGTGTCATTCATTCTTAGGGCAAAAATTAAGACGATCACAATGATCAAGAACCCCACTAAAATTCGGTTTAGAATCTTAATAAAGTTGATTGATTTCGTGTTGTAATAAGTAGAGTTGTCCATTAGTGATTTTGTATTTTGTTGTAAAATTGATATTGTTTATAGGCTCGTGAGAAATGATGATGTAGGTCTTAGTATAATCATTTTCTATTAATGCTTCTACTTTGTCTCTTGACTCGACGTCCATGCCTGATAAAACTTCATCTAAGATTATAATTTCTGTTTCAGCAAATAGTGCTCTTAACAGCAGTATTTTTTTTCGTTGTCCTGTTGAAAGATTTTTACCGTTTTCGTTTATGATAAAATCTAAACCATCATCTTTAGAAGCTATAAAATCATAAAAATTGATTTCTTTTGCTTTTTCTAAAACATCCGAATCTGAGATGTCCTTTCCTAAAGTAATGTTGCTGTAAATGGTATCATTAAATAGAATATCCTCATTGGTTACTAAAAGGATTTTGTCACGCATTCTTTCCTCGTTGTAAAACTTCTTGTCCATTTCGTTTACTAATACAGCTCCTGATATTGGGTTGTAAAGTGTAGTTAGAATTTTACTAAAGGTAGATTTTCCAGAGCCATTTTGCCCTTCAATTTTTATTTTTTCGCCTTTACTTATTTTTAAATTAATGTTTTTCAGAACAAGCTCGTTTGGAATGTATCCGTAACTAATATCTTGAAATTCAATGGTGTCAATGGTAAAATCTTTAATTCCTTTTGCAGATTTCATTTGAGTGCGCTCATCAAAATCTAAGTATCGTTTTAAGATCACTTCATTTTCTTGAAGCGTCATGTTGTCATCTAAAATCCCTTTTAAAGAAGAAAATATTTTAGAAGATAAGGCTATAAATGTTACAATTTGACCTAGTGTTATGATTTGTGTTTCTATCGCTGATTTTGTCAAAAACACTAAAATAAATAAACTAGAAATGATAATAATCACTGCAACGACAATCTTGTTAATTAAATCGACATAGCCATTACGAAGTTGAATTTTTAAATAATCATTTATGCTAGAATAAATTTTATTCGAATGAAAACGTTCTATTTTAAAACTTTTAATAACTTGAATTCCTTCCACTTTTTCCATCATTTTAGAGATGAAATCTGCCTTACGTATGTAGCGTAGTCGCTCGTTTTGTTTTAAATAAGGGGTAATAAATTTAAACCAAAAGAAGAATAAAATCATTACAGCAATTACTATAAGTGTTAATGTTTTATTGATAAAAAATAAAATACATAAAGAGTAAACCGATACAATCAAATCAACTAAAATTCCAGTAAAGAATTTCATGAAAAAACTTTTCAATTTCATAGAATCGCTTACACGTTCCATTAAATCTCCTTTTTTATAGGAATGGATATATGAAAGAGAAGAGTTATTGATTTTTTGATCGAATGAAAAAAGAAAATAACGGTCTAAGGCATTTCCTAAATGAATGCTGACAAAGTTTTTATAAACAGTAGTAAAAATGTCGAAAATTTTATAAATCCCTAAACCTATAGCAAATAAAATAAGTGTATTTAAATTATAAGTTGGTAAAACATTATCAATTAAAATCTGGTTGGTGAAAACCGCAATTTGAGCCGTAGTAGCTGAAAAGAGCGCTGCAAAAATATAGATGTACCATAGTTTTTTATACTCTCCTAATTGTTTAAACAACTGCCAGTATAAACTACCTTTTTCTTCCTCCGGATAGGTAGTAGCTTCCTCAGATTTAGTGTTTTTTACAGAAAGAATTAGAGGGGAGTTGTTTCTAATTTTTCCTTTATCCAATTCAAGCGTTTTAAAATTGGTAGGAACACTAGAAATTTCTTGATTTTTTAATAAGTCATAGAGAAAATTTTTCTCTGCTTCAGTATCTTTAAAACCGAAACTTTCTTTTAAATATTTAAAATAAGTAAGTTTGTTAAACAAAGCGGCATGCCCATTTACTGTCAAGGAATCTTCAAAGTTAATTTTGTATTCCTGAAGTTCTTTAGAACAAATAGCAATTATTTTGTCTTCGGTTTCGGCTAAATCCCAATGGTTTTTGGTAAAATGGGCTTTAGTTTTCAATTCTTGTAACGTCAATAGATATTGGCTGCCTTTGCTTGGATCAAAAATCTTGAATTTTTTACCTACCAACTCATTCACAACAATGTAGTGCAAACCGTTTTTGTGTTTGATTGGTAAAATAAAAGGGAACAACTCTTGTATCTCACTTTCATTACCGTCAATGAAATTAAAATCGAGTAACTTGAAATCGGCTACAAATCCGTTAGTGTTGAAGAAATCTTTTAAATCAGAAATGCGAGAGCCTTTTTGATCTAAAGGGATACTCTCTTCGATAAACTTTCGAGAAATATTTTTCTCAAAAATGTTGTAAACAGTCTTGATTGCGCTTATTCCGCAGTCATTACTTTTTAATTGTGGGTCAGTTTTTGGCATAGATTTGGGGTTTTATCTTATCCTAACTATCATTAACTTATTGTTAAACAATCGTTAATTCAATAATTCTATACAACATTACTAAGAATATTAATTGTACACTAAAATCTTCCGTAACTAACCTGAAAACTCGATAAAATGCTATTAATTAGATATTACAATAACTAATTAATATGAATATAAAGGCCTTTCATAAAATTTATAAAAGGCTTTAAAAGATTAAAATTTTAGATTCCTAATCACAAATTAACTTTTCGATAGTGAATATTTAATAAAGTTTTTTATGTTTGTTAATCAATAATTTTTTTAAAAATATGATTATGAGTACAACATTACCAGAAAAATATTCACATCCTTACACATTTGATAAAAAATACAAAAAATCGGCAGTCTATTTTTCAATGGAATTTGCAATTGACCAATCGTTAAAAACCTATTCTGGAGGCTTGGGCTTTTTAGCTGGCTCTCACATGAGAAGCGCCTATGACTTAAAGCAAAACCTAATTGGAATTGGAATATTATGGAAAAAAGGGTATTACGATCAATATAAAAAAGAAGATCTCTCGATGGGCGTTCATTTTCAAGAAAAAATATATTATTTCTTAGAAGAGACTAACATTAAGTTTACCATAAAAATAGACAATCATGATGTTTGGGTAACCGCTTTATATTTAAACCCAAAAACATTTGGAACCGTGCCTATGTTTTTTCTTACAACCGATTTGCCAGAAAATGATTATTTAGCAAAATCGACTACTTTTAGATTGTACGATTCTGATCCTAATGCAAAAATTGCGCAAACCATGGTACTGGGTCTAGGTGGAGCTAAATTGTTAGATGCCTTAAATTATGATCCAGAAATATATCATCTCAACGAAGCTCATGCATTATCATGTGTTTTTCATTTGTACAATAAATATAAAAGTGTTGATGCTATAAAAGAAAAATTAGTATTTACAACGCATACTCCTGAAGAAGCGGGTAATGAGAAACATGATATTAATCTTCTAAATTCATTAAGTTTCTTTGATGGTATTCCTTTAGAGAAAGTGAGAGAGATTACAGGTATTTATGATGATACCTTTAATCATACCCTTGTAGGTTTGCGATTGAGTAAAATAGCTAATGGCGTTTCTAAATTGCATGGCGAGGTTTCTAGAGACATGTGGAAAGATTATCCAGGAATTTGTTCGATTACTCATATTACTAATGCTCAAAACAAAAAATATTGGGCAGATGCTTGGTTGGATGAAGCTTTTCAGAATAAAGACAGGGAAGCATTGATTAAAAGAAAAACGAGATTAAAATCGAAACTTTTTGATGTGGTGGCTGACCAAACGGGTAAAATCTTCGATCCAAAAATCTTTACTATTGTTTGGGCAAGACGATTTGCTGATTACAAGCGACCTGACTTAATTACCCGTGATTACGATAGATTTATTAAACTATTATCAGATACTAATAGGCCTGTTCAAATTATTTTTGCAGGAAAACCGTATCCAATGGATTTTGGAGCTATTCATAATTTTGACAATCTCACCCATATTAGCAAGAACATCAAAAACATGGCTGTACTTACCGGACATGAATTAAAACTATCAAGACAGTTGAAAGAAGGTGCCGATGTTTGGTTGAATAACCCTAGAGTGACACGAGAAGCTTCAGGTACATCGGGAATGACTGCCGCTATGAACGGAGCCATTAATTTTTCTACCAATGATGGTTGGATTCGTGAATTTAAAGATTTAAATAAAACTCAAAATTCATTTGTATTGCCTATTGTAGATCATAATTTACCAACATACATTCAAGACCAAATGGATTTGGATAATTTGTATAAGATGTTAGAAGGTGAAATTTTGCCTCTATACTATAAAACTCCAAAAAAGTGGTGGGATTTAGTTGAAACAAGTATGACTCAAGTAGTGCCGTTTTTTGATTCTGCTCGAATGGTTGATGAATATTATAAAAAATTGTATAAGTAACCCTTGGATGAAATCATTATAATGAATTAGAGTTTTTTTTGTGCCTATCCCATAGCTATCAGAGGAACAAAACTTCTCGATACGCTTCGCACTCGAAGTGACGTGTCTGGAAAACCTTTAGGTTTAATAGCGTTCATTTTTTTAATGATTATTTTTCGATGTATCGACTCTAGCGGAACTTCTCGATA
>CANGUZ010000047.1 GCA_947457255.1 Flavobacteriaceae bacterium | reverse complement strand
TCCCGTTACTTTCTTTAGATGTAAGGAATACCGAATCTATAAATGAAGCTATTGCTAAAGTAATTACTGTTTCTGGTCGTTTAGATATAGTTATCAATAATGCTGGAGTGGGAATCACTGGACCATTAGAAGAAATCCCGACAGAAGAAATTAAGAATAATTTTGAGACCAATTTTTTCGGACCAATAGAAGTCATGAAAGCGGTTTTACCACAAATGCGGTTGCAAAAATCGGGATTAATAATTAATATTACATCAATTGCAGCGTATATGGGTTTGCCATACAGAAGTGTATATTCAGCATCAAAAGGCGCTTTAGAATTAATCACAGAATCCTTGCGAATGGAAGTCAAATCCTTTGGAATTCAAATTACAAATGTTGCTCCAGGAGATTTTGCTACCAATATTGCTTCAGGACGATTTCACGCCCCATTAATTAAAGGTTCAGCATATGAAATTCCGTATAGGAATACCCTTAAAATGATGAACGAGCATGTTGATAGTGGAAGTAATCCAAACCAAATGGCTAAAGCTATTTATGCAATTATTCAAAATCCAAGCCCTAGAATTCATTATAAAGTAGGATTGTTTATGCAAAAGTTCTCTATTGTATTAAAAAAGATATTACCTGATAAAGTCTATGAAAAAATGCTAATGAATCATTATAAATTGTAACCTAATAAATGTATATATGAAAAAAGCAATCGTGATTTTAGTTTTTTTATCTTCTTTTTCTTCAAATATTCAAGCCTATAATTTAAATGTAAAATTGGATAAAATAAATAGATTTGAATTAAAACTTTTAAGTTCTTATCTATTCAATGAAATCATATCGGATACTATAAAAAATATATTTGAAACCAATATTATTTTATCTAGTAAAAGCTCAAAAAATATTCAAGATTCAAAGAATATTATGATATTAAATAAATCATATAAAAGATCAAAATTTTTAATTTTAGCTAATATTGCTCAAAGTTTTAGAGTAGCAGGAACTCCAAGCGGGCTTAATTCAGAACAGAAAAAATATATAAAACAACTTAAGTCTGGTTTGAGTTATGACATAAGCGCCTATTATCTTAAAGATTCTGAGAGAGGTTTCGGATTAAAATATAATGTGTATCTTTCAGATGGAATTATTAAAAATCAGCCTCTTGTCTTACAAGATGGAACAACTATTAGAGGCGATTTTACAGACGATATAAAAATTGCATTTATAGGCCCATCATTTATCATGTCTCAAAATGAGAATGCAAAACTAGGGGAAGCTAATTTAGAAATTGCTTTAGGATATATGTCATATATAAATAATTCTACTTTTATTGGTGCCCCGATTAAAATTTCAGGAGGAAATTTAGGAATGATTGGAGGAATGGGATTTCATTTTAGGCTAATTCCAAATGTTTTACTTGGTCCACAAATAAATTTTGCTGGAGGAGTTTTACGAAAATTAAAATTCAAATATCCCGATGGAACTGAAGAAACAATTAAACTTGATGAAGATAATCTCGAAAATTTATGGAGAATTGATTTAGCATTATCCGCTAAATTTAGATTCTAAGTTGTAGTTTTGCTTTTTACAATCAATATTCAATTAAATACAATTTATAATTATGAAATTTTTTATAGACACAGCTAATTTAGCTCAGATTAAAGAAGCACAAGCATTAGGCGTTTTAGACGGAGTTACGACTAATCCAAGTTTAATGGCAAAAGAAGGAATTACCGGTAAAAATAGCATCTTGAAACATTATGTTGATATCTGTAATATTGTAGACGGTGATGTAAGTGCCGAAGTAAATGCTTTAGATTTCGCGGGAATGATAAAGGAAGGTGAGGAGTTGGCCGATTTGCACGAACAAATTGTAGTAAAACTGCCAATGACAAAAGAAGGGGTCATGGCTGCTAAATATTTTTCAGATAAAGGAATTAAAACTAACGTAACTTTAGTGTTCTCAGCTGGTCAAGCATTATTGGCTGCAAAAGCCGGAGCAACTTATGTTTCGCCTTTTATAGGTCGTTTAGATGATGTGTCAACCGATGGTTTGGCTCTTATAGAAGAGATTAGATTAATATATGACAACTACGGTTATGAAACTCAAATTCTTGCTGCTTCCGTTCGTCATACGATGCATATTGTAAATTGTGCTAAAATTGGTGCCGATGTTATGACGGGACCACTTTCTGCAATACATGGCTTATTGAAACATCCTTTAACCGACATTGGTCTGGCTCAGTTTGTTGCCGATTTTGAAAAAGGAAATAAATAAATTTAAGAATATAATCGCCAATAATATTGGTATAAAAAAGCGATTTTCAGAATATGAAAGTCGCTTTTATTTTTTAAATCGATTTTTTTTAATTCCGCTAAGATCTGTTTCGAATTTTCACCAAAAATTCACGAATTTAAAATAAAAAATTTGAGAATTTATTTTCATTCCTTCTAAGACATTGGATAGAAATAGTGTACTGGAATGAACTTCACTCTAATTTAAATTTTCCTCAAAATTCGCATCAAATATATTTGTAAAAGCATTTTTAATAGTAGTATCACTGTTTAAAACAATTGTCCTGTGTACCTTCATTATGGCCCATTTGGTTTTAAGATCTTCAAAATCATTACTTCTTAACTCGAAACTAGAATCAAAATGGTATTTAGATAAAGAAGTATTCCAATTGTTTTGATTTTCATCTAAATTAATGGCAATAAACTGATAATCGGGATATTTTTGTTTGAGTGAGGCTATTTTTTTGTGTGCTGCAATTAAATGTGAAGTTAGCTTTTCTGTCCAAAAGAAAATTACTGTTTTCTTTTTTAAAAATGAATTAGAGGAGACTAATTTTCTGTTTTTATCAATTAACATAACTTCGGGTAATTCATTTCCAACTTTTAACAATTGAATAGCATGACCGATTTTTTGAATTTCATTCTTCTTACTTTTATCGGTTGAGTATTTATTATAAATTTCAAGAAATTTATGATTATTAACCATATTTTGATCTTCTAATAAATAAGAAAAAGCGATGTTGTTAAGAATCGTGTTTTTTACTTTTTCATTTTTTATTAATGTATCGGCAATATTAAGTTTATTGATATTCGTTTTTAATTCTAAATCTAAATTCGAAAAATGATTGTGGTAATTTATCGCTCCAACATTATTCAACATATGAGATAAGTACATAATATAAGGCGAAAAACTGGCTAACTCATTGCAATTAAAATTGATTGATTTTCTAAAAGCATAATAATTTTTGGGTAAATCTTCATACAAGTCTACACCAGTTCGAATTTTATGAATAACAGGATACATTTCTTTTTTTGAAAAATAATGAAAATCTAGAGCGGCTTTCGCAAAAGTATCAAAGTCATCACTCCATTTTATTTGCTCTTTTTTAGTTTTATAAAACTTTTCAGAAGTTGCATAGACAGAGTCAATATTTCTATTAAATTTTGGAAAATCATAATCAAAAACATCAAATAGAGTACTTCTGTCTTTTTCGTTTTTGAGATATAATTCCATTAAAAAATTGTTTTTCTCATCTCCTCGACCACAATAAACAATTGATTCATCAAACTCTTTAGAATTAATGTGCACCATTATACTATCATTTTTATCAAAATAAATATATTGATATTCGGGTTCATTTTTAAAAGTATATAAACCCGGAGTAAGTGAATCAAATTTTATAAAAAAACGATTATTTGGATCAATTTTTATGGTATCGATAACTTCTGAATCTCTACAAAATAAGACATAAGGATTATTCGCATTGGTAATTTCTCCACCAAAATAGGCGGTATAATTATCTCCTTCAAACTCTTTATTGCAGGAGCTAAATAAAGTAATAAAGGTTAAAGAAAGAAAGAAATAATGTATGTAGTTTTGAAAATACATTTTGAGGCTTGGTTATCTTACAAAAATATTTAGTAGATGTTAAAATTACTGTTAATACATAGTTAAATAAATCACTATTCAAATTGTAATATTCTAAGGTAAATAGCTTCATTATTTTTTCTACTTTTGCAAAAAATTAAAATCAAGGATTACATGTTATCAATAAATAATTTATCAGTTCAGTTTGGCAAAAGAATTTTATTTGACGAAGTAAATACGACATTTACTCACGGAAATATCTATGGTGTTATTGGAGCCAATGGAGCTGGTAAATCTACTTTTTTAAAGATAATTGCCGGCGATATTGATCCTACATCGGGTCATGTTCATTTAGAACCTGGAAAAAGAATGTCGGTCTTAAACCAAAACCACAATATTTTTGATGAACATACAGTTTTAGAAACAGTAATGATGGGCAATAAAATCTTATTTGCTGTTAAAAAGGAAATGGATGCTCTATATTTAGACTATAATGACGAAAATGCAGATAGAATAGGGGAGTTGCAAGTGCAATTTGAAGAAATGAACGGTTGGAATGCCGATTCGAATGCAGCTGCAATGTTATCTAATCTAGGAATTTCAGAGGAGTATCATTACACATTAATGGCTGATTTAGATGGAAAATTAAAAGTTCGTGTTCTTTTAGCACAAGCACTTTTTGGTAATCCCGATTTATTAATCATGGATGAACCAACCAACGATTTAGATTTTGAAACTATTGCTTGGTTGGAAAATTTTCTTGCTAATTATGAAAATACAGTTATTGTAGTTTCTCACGACCGTCACTTTCTTGATGCCGTTTGTACACATATTTCTGATATCGATTTTGGAAAAATAAATCACTACTCAGGAAACTATACTTTTTGGTACGAATCCAGTCAGTTAGCCGCAAAGCAAAGGGCACAGCAAAATAAAAAAGCCGAAGAAAAGAAACAAGAACTAGAAGAGTTTATTCGTCGTTTTAGTGCAAATGTAGCCAAATCAAAACAAGCTACTTCACGTAAAAAGATGATTTCTAAATTAAATATTTCAGAGATAAAACCTTCAAGTCGTCGTTATCCAGCCATTATTTTTGATCAAGAACGAGAAGCTGGCGACCAAATTTTGAACGTTCAAAATCTAAGTGCTTCGACAGACGGTGAAAATTTGTTTACCAATGTCGATTTGAATATGGCTAAAGGCGATAAAATTGTATTGTTTTCTAAAGATTCTAGAGCGTGTACTGCTTTTTATGAAATTTTAAATGGCAATCAAAAACCAAATACAGGAACTTTCGATTGGGGAATAACAACCAATCAAGCCTATTTACCTTTAGACAATCATTCTTTTTTCGAAAATGATTATAGTTTAGTCGATTGGTTACGCCAATGGGCAAAAACTGAAGAAGAACGTGAAGAAGTAAATATTCGCGGTTTTTTAGGAAAAATGATTTTTTCTGGTGAAGAAGCTTTAAAAACAAGTCGTGTATTATCTGGAGGCGAAAAAGTGCGTTGTATGCTTTCTCGAATGATGATGGAACGAGCTAATATATTGATGTTAGACGAACCAACGAATCACTTGGATTTAGAATCGATAACGGCTTTCAACAATTCATTGAAAAATTTTAAAGGCTCTGTTATATTTACCACTCATGATCACGAATTTGCTCAAACTGTTGGGAATAGAGTTATTGAGCTGACTCCTAAAGGAGCAATAGACCGTTACATGACTTTTGATGACTATTTAGATGATGAAAAAGTACAGGATTTGAGAGTCAAAATGTATTCTTAAATCAAAAAAACAATTATTTATCACCAAAAACAACCATGTTGGTCTTCTTGAATAATTTTTATAAACTCTTTTAAATTTTTTACTTTTGGATGTGGTTTATAAGAATGCCATTTCATATCAGACATATACCAAAATAGCGCCCACGTAGTATCTTTATGAATGTAGGTTGCCTTAGCAATTTTACATTCAATTGTTTCTTTAGCATTATTCCATTTTGGTCGAATCTCAAAAATAATAATACTTTGATTTTCAATTTTATAACTAAGGTCTAGTTGATCTCTAATTTCTTCTGGTGGACGAGTATTAATTAAAAAACCTTCCATTACTTCAATTATTTCTATTTCATTTTCAAATGATAACGCCATATTTTTATTGTGTAGTTAAAATCATCTCATTTATCAAATATATAATTTTATTTTATTTTAAAAATAACTAAATAATTTAGCTATTTATTTTTATGTGTTTATTGTTAAATATGCAATAATCGTAATTGTTTATTAAAATATAATTACTTTTGCTTAGGAATTTTTAATGAATTTCAATTCTCTTAATTTAAATTTTATTCTTTTCAATCTATAATGAAAAATCAAATTAACAATTTATTTATTTACTTACTTTTTTGTATTTGCATTACTAATTATATGAGTGCTCAGACCAGTACTTTACAATCAAAGAGATCTCCTTCTGGAAAAATTAGATGTTCATCAGTTGCTTATGAAAATTATTTAAAGTTAAACAATCCAAATAGAGCTACTAAACAAGAATTTGAAAATTGGATAGCTCCAAAAATTACTGAATATAAAAAAAATCAATCTATAAAAAGAACAACTGCAACCATTATTACAATACCTGTAGTTATTCACATTATTCATAATGGAGATGCAATTGGAGTTGATGAAAATATTACTGATGCCCAAGCATTGTCACAAATAACTGTTTTAAATCAAGATTTCAGAAGACAATTAGGAACTCCAGGTTACAACACAAATCTAGTTGGTGCTGATGTAGAAATTGAATTTTGCATGGCTCAAAGAAAACCTAATGGGACTGCAACTAATGGCATAGATAGAGTTAGAAGGTCTCCATCTCAATATGCAACTATGAATGCAACCGAAAATATGAAGGCCGCTACACAATGGGATCCTACAAAATATTTTAATATTTGGACGGTTTATTTCTCAGATGATGATAATACAGAGCAGTTTGGAACTTTAGGATATGCTCAATTTCCAAGTACATCAGGTTTAGTAGGGATTGATACAAATGGTGGTGATGCAAATACTGACGGTGTTGTAATCGATTTTAGAAATTTTGGAACTTCTGATATAGCTGATGGTCCTTATTCTCAAGGTTACGATAAAGGCAGAACAGCCACTCACGAGATTGGTCACTGTTTTGGACTTGTTCATATTTGGGGCGATGGAAACGGAAATCCTGATACCGGATTTACTGATTGTAATGCAACCGATTATTGTGCAGATACTCCTCAAGCAGGATATGAGCATTATGAATGTGGTACTTTTGATACCTGTAAAACTAAACCTGGTAGAGATATGAATGAAAATTATATGGACTATACAGAAGATGCCTGCATGAATGTCTTTACTTTAAATCAAAAAGAAAGGATTACAGCTGTGATGAATAATTCTCCTAGAAGAAAAGAATTAAAGACTTCAAACGCATGTACAGCTCCATTAGCCACAGATAAATATAACTATATAAATGAGATTTATTTATATCCAAATCCTTCTAAAAACGTGTTGAATATATCAGTTTTGCAATCAGAATTGCCAGAAAGTTTTATAATTTATAATTCAATTGGACAAGAAATAGAAAATAGAAGAATTCAAACTAATGACGATTTAAAAATTAATACAAGTTCTTATTCAAAAGGTTTTTATTTAATTAAAATAATCAAGGCCAATGCAACTAAAACTTTGCAGTTCATGAAAGAATAATGAAAATCTAAAAAACTAAAACGGAACTTTGCTTTAAAGTTCCTTTTTTTTTAATAAACTAATGAAAATATAAATAAGGTTTATATACCTTAAATTTTCAAATACACAAAATATATTCTATTTTAGCATTATTATAAATTTTTACAATAATGATATCAGAGGCTCAGTTTCAACATGAATTGCAATTAATTATAAGAAATGGTATACGTGAGGATATTGGTCCTGGTGACTTTAGTTCATTGGCTTGCATTCCAAAACAAGCTGTAGGAAAGGCAAAGTTATTGGTAAAAGATGAAGGTATTATTGCTGGTGTTGCTTTTGCAAAAATGATTTTTGAATATATCGATTGCAACCTTCAATTCGAAGTTTTTATAGAAGACGGAATGCCAGTAAAATATGGAGATGTAGTTTTTCATGTCTCTGGTGATTCTCAATCTATTCTTAAAGCAGAACGATTGGTGCTCAATTCTATGCAACGTATGTCAGCAATTGCAACCAAAACCAATACTTATGTAAAACTACTAGAAGGAACAAATACTAAAATATTAGATACTAGAAAAACTACTCCTGGATTTAGAGCTTGTGAGAAATGGGCAGTTACAATTGGTGGTGGCGAGAATCATCGTTTTGCTTTATACGACATGATTATGCTTAAAGACAATCATAATGATTTTGCTGGAGGAATAACAAATGCAATCCAAAAAACAAAAACTTTTCTCAAAGACAATAATCTAGATTTAAAAATTATTGTTGAAGCTAGAAGTATAGATGAAATTAAAGAAATTTTAAAAAATGACGGGATTCATAGAATTTTAATTGACAATTTTAATTATGAAAACACAAGAAAAGCAGTTCAATTAATTGGTAATCAATGTCAAACAGAGTCTTCTGGAAATATCAATGAAATTACAGTTCGGCATTATGCAGAGTGTGGTGTAAATTATGTTTCCTCTGGAGCATTAACACATTCTGTACATAATATGGATTTAAGTTTAAAAGCAATTGAATAATTTAACTATTTTAGAAACTAAAAATTCAAGACTCCATTCATGTCACAGGAAATAGAAATCAAGTTAGAGAGAATTCCTATAGTCAGAAATTTTATCCGTCTTTTGAAAAGGATAAAACTTCCTTGGCTGCAAGGTTTATCTTTTTATGATTTATCAGAATTTTATATTTTAGGAATTGTAGAAGGTGCATTATCTTATCATGCAAGTGCAGTAGCTTTTAGTTTTTTTATGGCATTATTTCCGTTTGCATTATTCATTTTAAATCTCATTCCGTATATACCAATTGAAGGATTTCAGGTAGATTTTTTAGAATTTGTAAAAGAAGGGGTACCGCCAAATACCTATGATGCTATTTATAAAATTATTAGCGATATTCTAAACAATAGTCATTCTGGATTATTGTCCACAGGGTTTTTATTGTCTATTTTCTTAATGGCAAACGGCCTAAACGGAATTCTTGGCGGATTTGAATCCTCACGACATGTATTGTATAAAAGAGGATTTTTACAACAGTATCTAGTGGCTTTAGGAATGTCATTACTACTGTCTTTACTTTTATTGGTTACTGTGGCAATTATTGTTGTCTTTGAGGTTTTAATTCAACAAACCATTATTCAAGATGTAGTAAGTGATCGCATTCCGTTAATTGTTTTAGGTCGATATGCCTTTGTGATTCTGATGATATTAATAACGACTTCAGTATTATTTAAGTTTGGAACCAAACAATTTAAAAATAGAGCATTCATATCTATAGGATCTGTTTTTACTACAATATTAATTATTTTATCATCATATGTATTTGGAATTTGGGTAATCAAATTTTCAAAATACAACGAATTGTATGGGTCAATTGGTACTTTATTAATCATGATGTTTTACATTTGGATAAATTGTATGATTCTATTACTTGGATTTGAATTGAATGCTTCTATAGAGAAATTAAAAAAGAAAAATTCGGATTAATCGTTTCTAAAAATGTTGTAATTCATTTAAATAAATTGAATGATTTCAAAATGCAAAATATATTATCGCCTGTTATTTTTATTGTTTCCATTGATAATTAATTCACAAATTGTTACTGGTAAATGGAAAGCTATTGATGATGTTACGGGAAAACCTTTAGCCATTTTAGAAATTTATGAAAATGAAAGCAAAATTTACGGAAAAGTACTCGATATAATCAATCCAAAAGATAGAAACAAAGTATGTAGTAATTGCTCGGGAGAAGATAAAGACAAACCTATACTAGGAATGACTGTTATAAAAGGGTTAATAAAAGATGGTTTAGAATACAATTCAGGAAAAATATTAGATCCAAAACACGGAAGGCTTTATAAATGTTTTATTACTCTTGAATCTAAAGATAAACTTAAAGTGCGTGGTTATATTGGATTTTCATTATTTGGTCGAACACAATACTGGCATCGAGTAAAGTAACAGTTGCAAAAAAATCAAATCTAAAAAATGTACTTTGTAGAAGTAATTTTACCGCTTTCCCTAACTAAAACTTTAACTTATGAAGTTTCAGAAGCCGAATATAATTATATAAAAATTGGAATGCGAATTGCAGTACCAATAAAAAATAAAGTCTATACTGCTTTAGCAATCAACTTACATCAAAATAGACCTATTTTATATGATGCCAAAGAAATTCATCAAATTCTAGATGAAAACCCTATAGTAAATGAAATACAAATTGCTCATTGGCAATGGATTGCTTCTTATTATATGTGTACCATTGGCGATGTATACAGAGGTGCAATGCCAAGTGCTTTACTTTTAGAAAGTGAAACTATTATTTCTCAAAAAAACGATAATTTTGTTGATGAAACACAACTTTCAGATGATGAATATTTAATTTACCAAGCCCTACAAAAGCAGTCTTCATTAAAAATTCAAGATGTTATTGCAATTTTAAACAAGAAAAATGTATTACCTGTTATTCAAAAGTTAATTGATAAAGGAATCTTGGTTTTACAAGAAGAAGTGGCAGAAGCGTATAAACCAAAATTAGTACGCTATATAAGGTTGAATTCAAAATACGAATCGAATGTAGAATTAAGTCAACTATTAGAAGTGCTTAAATCGAGCAAGCAAAAAAATAGTGTGTTAAGTTACTTTCAACTACAAGCAACATTAAAAAAGCCAATTACTGTAAAGGAGTTAATACAAGTCGCTAATTCAACATTGTCAGTTGTAAAAGCATTAATTGATAAGCATATTTTTGAAGAATATTATATTCAGGAAGACCGAGTTAATTTTCAAGGAAAAATAAAAGAAGAAGCTTTACAATTAAGTGAAGCACAAGAAATAGCTTTTCAGGAAATTAAAACCAGTTTTTCAACCAATGAGGTTTGTCTGTTGCATGGAGTTACTTCAAGCGGAAAAACCGAAATTTATATCCAGCTTATTGAAGAATATATACAGCAGGAAAAGCAAGTTTTATATTTGTTGCCAGAAATAGCATTAACAACACAATTAGTTAGTAGATTACGCGAATATTTCGGAAATAAAGTGGCGGTATTTCATTCAAAATACAATAACAATGAGCGTGTTGAAGTTTGGAAACAAGTTTTAGAAAATTCTCCAAAAGCACAAATCGTAATAGGAGCGAGGTCGGCTTTGTTTTTACCGTATTCTAATTTAGGACTTATTATAGTTGATGAGGAACACGAGCAAACTTTTAAACAGCAAGATCCATCACCAAGATATCATGCTCGTGATGCCGCTATTGTTTTGTCTAGTTTTCATAAAGCCACTCAAGCCAATGGCCAACAGGTCGGAGCCAAAGTACTATTAGGTTCGGCAACACCAAGTATTGAAACCTATTATAATTCGCAGTCTGGAAAATATGGTTTAGTCGAAATTAATCAACGCTTTGGTAACGCCATTTTACCTGAAATTGAGTTAGTCGATTTGAAAGATAAATATTTTCGAAAAAAAATGTCTGGTCATTTTAGTGATACTTTAATAGAAGAAATCACTACAGCTTTATCAGAAGGAAGTCAAGTGATTTTATTTCAAAACAGAAGAGGATTTTCTCCCGTTATTGAATGTATGACTTGTGGTCACGTGCCGCAATGTCAGCAATGCGATGTGAGTTTAACCTATCATAAGCATAAAAACCAATTGCGATGCCATTATTGTGGGTATTCAATAGCAAATCCAACCAGTTGTCATTCGTGTTCTAGTGTGCATCTTACCACAAAAGGTTTTGGAACAGAACAAATTCAACAAGAATTGCTCACTCTTTTTCCTAATACTAAAATAGGAAGAATGGATCAAGACACCACTCGTGGAAAATTTGGTTTCGAAAAAATAATTGATAGTTTCAAGAACAGAGAAGTTGATATTTTAGTAGGAACTCAAATGTTAGCCAAAGGATTAGACTTTGATAACGTAAGTTTAGTTGGAATTATGAATGCCGATAATATGTTGTATCATCCTGATTTTCGGGCTTTCGAAAGAAGTTTTCAAATGATGACACAAGTAGCTGGTCGTGCAGGTCGTTCTGAAAAAAGAGGAAAAGTAATTATTCAAACCTATAATCCAAATCATAACACGATTCAACATGTTACTCAAAATGATTATTTAGGAATGTATAAAGAGCAATTGTATGAAAGACAAATTTATAAATATCCGCCGTTTTTCAAATTAATTAAGCTTACATTAAAACATCGTGATTTCGAAAAACTGAAAACAGGATCTTTCTGGTTGTTTCAAGTGTTACAACAAAATATGAGTATTCCAGTTTTAGGACCAGAAGAACCGCCAATAGGCCGTATCAGAAACGAATACATCAGAACCATAATGATAAAGATTCCTCAAAATCAGTCGTTACAAGTCACAAAAAAAACTATCCAGAAAATACTGGATAGTTTTGAATCTGTTGCTCAATTCAAAGCTATAAAAACAGCTGTGAATGTCGATTTTTATTAATTTATTGCTAAAGCACGAACAAGATCTTCTTTCTTGTTTCTACTTAATGGAATTTTCGTAATTCCAATTTCAGCAAATTTACTGTTAAAACGTTCTACCTTATCAATATTAATGATATAGGATTTATGGACACGAATAAATTTATCTTTCGATAAATCGTTTTCAAAAGATTTCATTGTAGAAAGGACTAAGTTGCTATCTTCCTCAGTAACTACTTTTACATAATCACCAAAAGCTTCAATCCATTTAATTTTTGAAGTAAAGACTTTTAATTTTTTAAGATTACTCTTAATAAAAATATGTTCTCCATCTTCATCTTGATTTTCATTCTTAAGAATATGAAAATCCATAGCGCGTTTTACAGAAGCATTAAAACGATCCAAAGCAATAGGTTTTTGTAGGTAATCTGTTGCATCATAATCGAACGCTTTCATAGCGTATTCAGCCTTAGACGTGATAAAAATGATTTGTGGTTTCACTTTTAAACCGTCTAGAAAATCAAAACCGCTTATGACCGGCATTTCTATATCTAGAAATATAAGGTCTACGGTATGTACCGACATGCAATTTTTTGCTTCAATTGCATTAGAAAAATCTCCAATTAAATGTAAATTTGGATGATTATTCACTAATTTTGCAATGATCATTCTCTGGATAGAGCTATCATCAACAACTACACAATTTAGTTTCATAATTTTATTGTATTATAGATTTGGTTTGACGAAAGTAAAACGTTTTTTCTTATAAACCTAACTTTTATCGGTTTTTTTTTACCGTACAACGAATAAAAATACTTTTTACTTGTTTATTTAAAAAAAAAGATTACTTTTGCAAAAATTAACATTTTAATAAAAAAATTATGAATCATTATGAAACTGTTTTCATTTTAAATCCCGTTTTATCTGAAGTTCAGGTAAAGGAAACAGTGAGCAAATTCGAAGAATTTCTTACGTCCAGAGGAGCAGAAATGGTATCAAAAGAGGATTGGGGCTTGAAAAAGATGGCTTACGAAATCCAAAACAAGAAAAGTGGTTTTTACCATTTATTCGAATTCAAAGTTGCAGGAGAAGTTTTAATTGCTTTTGAAACTGAATTTAGACGTGACGAGAGAGTAATGCGTTTCTTAACTGTAAGTTTAGATAAACATGCTATATCTTGGGCAGAGAGAAGAAGAACTAAATTAAAAGCAGCAAAAGCGTAATCATGGCAACACTACAACAATCCGCTTCAGGAAAAAAAGATGGAGATATCAGATATCTTACTCCTTTGAACATTGAAACTAACAAAACTAAAAAATATTGTCGTTTCAAAAAATCTGGAATCAAATATATTGATTATAAAGATGCAGACTTTTTATTGAAATTCGTAAATGAGCAAGGAAAAATACTTCCACGTCGTTTAACAGGAACTTCATTAAAATACCAAAGAAAAG
>CANGUZ010000046.1 GCA_947457255.1 Flavobacteriaceae bacterium | reverse complement strand
GTTTCAATCCTAATTGAATTCTTGTTTTCTCATCATCGAAATCAAGGATTACAACGTTTAATTTTTGGTCTAATTCCAATACTTCACTTGGGTGGTTGATTCTACTCCAAGAAAGGTCAGTAATGTGAATTAATCCGTCAACACCACCTAAATCAATGAACACACCATAAGAAGTAATGTTTTTAACAACACCTTCTAATACTTGTCCTTTTTGTAATTGACCGATGATTTCTTTTTTCTGTACTTCAATATCCGCTTCAATAAGCGCTTTGTGCGAAACAACAACGTTTTTGAATTCGTGGTTGATTTTTACCACTTTAAATTCCATCATTTTGTTTACATATACATCGTAGTCTCTAATTGGTTTAACATCAATTTGAGATCCTGGTAAGAAAGCTTCAATTCCAAAAACGTCAACAATCATACCTCCTTTAGTTCTGCATTTCACAAAACCATTAACGATTTCTCCTGTTTCGTTAGCCGAAATAACTCTATCCCATGATTTGATAGTACGTGCTTTTCTGTGAGATAATACTAGTTGACCTGTTTTATCCTCACGGATGTCAATTAATACTTCTACTTTGTCACCTACTTTTAAGTTTGGATTGTAACGGAACTCATTCAATGAAATAACACCTTCCGATTTTGCGTTGATATCAACAATTACGTCTCTATCTGTAATTCTTACAACTACTCCTTCTACTACTTCTTCTTGATCAGTATCAATAAAAGTTTTTGATACTAATTCTTCAAATTCAAGCAAGTTTTTTTCGTCAACGGCATCTATACCTTCTTCGAAATTGTGCCAATTGAATTCTGCTAAAAACTGCTCTTGTGATTTTAATGTTTCAGACATGCTGATAAAAAATTTGTATTCTGTTTTTCATGTGTTTCGTGATGCGGTTGAAAAAACAGAAGTTGTTTTTATATAATTTGTTGATACCTAAAGGAAACACTGCTCGCCAAAAGGTGCGCAAAAGTAATTCTTTTTTATGTATTTGCAAAATTTTTAAGAAAAGAAAATAGAATAAAGAGTTTTGATAATAGACTTATAATCAGGAGCTGGTCCCGCTATTCGTTGCAATCTTTTTTAACTCTAGTTCTCGATACTCGCTTTACAAGCGAACTCGAACTGACGAGATAAAAAAGGATTTCCATTACTATCGGGGCTAGTTAGGTTTCCAGAAAAATATCTAATTTTCAAAAAAGTCTAAATTAAGTTAAGTATTTTTGATAAAAACTTTACAGACACAATCAATGAACAATACTTTTCAAATTTTCAAACCTGATAATAAGACTTTTCATTGGGATATTAATAATATTTTATTCCTTATTCTAGTTATAACTGGATTTTTTAAAGTGTTAAATATCGAATATATTTCAAAAATTGCTGAAAAAATGTTTTTTTGCATTATCTTTTTTGGTTTTATTATGATGATAGCTAATCTTTTCAGAAAAAAGACTTTAAAAGGAAAACTAGAAGGTACAATAACTTTTAATTCTGATGCTTTACTAATCAATGACCGAATTATTGCTTTAAATGATTTTAAAAAAATATTTCTTCGAACTAATGATTATGACGGACTTTCATCTTTTATAGTAGACCAAGTTTATTTCCTGTAATTTCAAACGGAACGAATAATCTTTTAGATTTAGATTTAAAAAGTGGTGAAAAAATAAAACTATTTTTTAAAATAGAATTTATGCAACATGAAACTTTAAAACCATTAATAAATTCTTTATTGAAAAAAAATTTGATAACATTTGAAAAAGCTATTGAAATTCTCAAAATTGATTCTGTTTATCTAATTGAAGAATTAAAAATTGAATCAAACAAAAAAGAGCTTGAATAATCAAGCTCTTTTTTGTTTTTCTAATGACTAAAATGTTCCACTGCATTAGGGTCATGCTTATGCTTGAACATTATTGCAAAGAAAATAGCAATTATACCTGCATAAATAGCAAAAGTCAGCCAGATATTTTGCCAATCCTTACTACCTTCATGTGTAAAATAAGTATCTATTAAATAACCACTTACTGAACTCCCTATTATAGCTCCAAAACCATTAGTCATCATCATAAATAATCCTTGTGCACTCGAACGAATTGAAGAATCGGTTGTGGTTTCTACAAATAAAGAACCTGAAATATTAAAGAAATCGAAAGCCATGCCGTACACAATACAAGATAAAATAATCATCCACAAACCTCCTTCAGGATCTCCATAAGCAAACAAACCGAAACGTAAAACCCAAGCCACCATAGAAATTAACATGACTTGTTTGATTCCAAATCGTTTTAAGAAAAAGGGAATGGCTAATATAAATAGTGTTTCTGATATTTGTGAAATAGACAAGATAATAGTAGAATATTTAACAACGAATGAATCTGCATATTGTGGCACTTTTTCGAAATCTGACAAAAACGTATCGCCGTACATATTTGTTAATTGTAAAGCTCCACCTAAAAACATTGAGAATATAAAAAACAATGCCATCTTGTATGTTCCAAACAACTTAAAGGCATTTAATCCTAGAGACTCTACAAAAGAAGCGTCTTTAGAAGTTAAATTTTGTGGCGGACATTTAGGCAAAGTAAAGGAGTAAACTCCTAAAACAACTGCAAAAAATGCTGCAATATAAAACATGTTTGCAGAAGCTTTGTTTCCGGTTAAATTGGTAATCCACATGGCGATGATAAATCCAATAGTTCCCCATACACGAATGGGCGGAAATACTTTAACTACATCAAATTTATTGTTTTTTAGAATATTATAAGCAATTGAATTCGACAAAGCTATAGTTGGCATATAACACAACATCGCCATAAATATTACCCAAAAGAAACTTGTAGGATTATCAACTTGAGGAATATAAGCCAAAGCTAGCCCCCCTAAAATATGTAAGATTCCATATAATTTCTCTGCATTAACCCATCGATCTGCAATAATACCCGTAATAGCAGGCATGAAAATAGAAGAAAGTCCTAAGGTCGAGAAAATAGCTCCAAACTCGGCTCCACTCCATTGTTTTGTAGCAAACCAATAATTTCCTACAGTAATTAACCATGCTCCCCATACAAAAAACTGAAGAAAACTCATTACAGTCAATCTAAATTTTATGCTCATAAATATGTTAGTTTTGATTTTTTGTTATTAATTGTACGTAAATCTACTATTAAAAATCAAATAAACAAATATTTATATTTTTTTTGCAATGTCATGCACTAATTCTAAAACAGCATCAAATTGTTCTTCTCTAGAAAGATGAGAATTGTTAATTTCTATGGCGTCAGCTGCTTTTACTAAAGGAGAATCTTCTCGATGCGTGTCGATGTAATCACGTTCCTGAACATTTTTTAGAACCGCTTCGTAAGGTACATTTTGTCCTTTGCTCTGCAATTCATCAAAACGACGTTCTGCACGAGTTTCTGGACTGGCAGTCATAAAAATTTTGAGTTCAGCATTAGTAAAAACAACTGTAACAATATCTATCTTCTACAATTTAAAAGTATATTCATTCGTAAGTATAGATATCGATTGATTGAATAACTCCATTTATAAAAGTAGTCTTCTTTTCAGGATAATCAAATGAATTGTATTCATATACATAGGTTTCATTATTCTTCGCTGTTGGATTGTTTACTGGTACGGCATTAATCGTTAAGTATTCAGAAGTAAAACCACCTAATCGCAATGGATTATTTTTAGAATCATAAGATATATATATTTGCTCATCAATAGAAGAATTATATATATAACTTTTTTTATATAGATTTCCATCAGGATAATATTCATATGTAGTGTTTCCTCCTTTATCATTCGAAACATCTACTAGTCTACCATTTTCATATACATATTTATTATTGCTTGGATAAAAACCGCTTACTCTGCTATCTGTAATCAAATCTCCAGTATAATAAAAATAAGTTGTAGAACCAGGACTAGAACCATAGCGGTTACCAGTTGTAGAATACATCGACATCAGTCTACCAGACTCATAATAAAACTCTTTTGTTGCAGAAGTACCAAAACCATTTGGAGGATTATAATCACTAAAAACATAATTTAGAGAAATGAGATTATCTTTATAGTAATAAACTGTTTTATTTCTTAAATAAGTCTGGGTTTCATCCCAAGAAACTATCTCTTTTATTCTTGAAATCTGATTATTGATGGTAATCACAACGTCAAAAGAAGTACTTCCACTTGAATTGGTAGCGGTCACTGTATAAGTTGCCATAGCAGCATTAACCGTTGGCGTTCCAGATATCACTCCGTTCACTACATTAATTGATAAACCTTCTGGTAATGAGGGGCTTATACTATAACTGTCTACAACTCCTTCTGAAATTTTTGGAATTAAATTCACCACTGAATAATTCTTAACAAATACATTTTGCGGATTATAGGAAAGTACACCTGGTGCAATGTCATTAACGGTAATTTCAAAAATACAATCAGTTGTACGACCTGCTGAATCCGTGGCAGTTACCGTATAAGATTTGGTAGCAGAAATATTCCAAGGTGTTCCAGAAATATTTCCAGTTCTCGCATCGAATGACAAACCGATAGGTAGTTCAGGGTTTATTCTATAGCTCACCGCTACACCTCCCGAAAATGTTGGAGTTAAATACACCGAAGTAGTTCTTCTAACAAAAACATTAGGAGTATTATAAGAAAGTGAAATTGGCGGAACATTTTGAGGCGTTTCGTCATGGCTACATGAAAGAAGGACAAATGAAAACACTAAAAATAGTACAAGATTCTTCATAATATTAGCAATACTTAAATATGTTATTTCAAATATACACTTTTATCCTATTGTTTCATGAACTAATTCTAAAACCACATCAAATTGCTCTTCTCTAGAAAGATGAGAATTATCTATTTCTATGGCATCATATGCTTTTACTAAAGGAGAATCCTCTCGATGCGTGTCGATGTAATCACGTTCTTGAACATTTTTTAGAACCGCTTCATAAGGTACATTTTGTCCTTTACTTTGCAGTTCATCATAACGACGTTCTGCACGAGTTTCTGGACTGGCAGTCATAAAAATTTTGAGTTCGGCATTAGGAAAAACAACTGTACCTATGTCTCTTCCGTCCATGACAATGGCTTTGTCTTTTCCCATTTGCTTTTGTTGCTCAACTAATTTAGCTCTAACTTGAGAAACTTCGGCAACTTTGCTTACAAAATTGGAGACTTCTATAGTTCTGATTTCAGTTTCGACATTTACATCATTCAAATACATTTCGGCAAAACCCAAATCAGCATTAAACTTAAATTGTAAATTGATAAAAGGCAAACTATTAATTAGGGATTGTTTGTCAAAAAAATCAACTGCAATATATCCGTTTTGCATTGCAAAAAAAGTTATAGCACGATACATAGCACCTGTATCGACATATACATAGCCCAAATGCTTAGCTAGTTGTTTTGCTAAAGTACTTTTACCTGTTGAAGAATAACCGTCAATTGCAATAGTGATTTTTTTCATTTTTTATTAAATATAAATAATCAAAATTCTAAATTTTAGAACTGTTTATTGATCTTGAAAGTTTATGGTCAAGCCAAATAAACTTGTATTGGCTGCTAAAGTATATCTGGAATAGGAATAATCAAATTTTAGTCTTCCCATTTTTAAACCGAATCCTAATGAAATTCCAGAAAAATTTCTTTGTTCTTCTAATCGTAATTCCTCTCCTCTTCTAAAATTATAGCCTAAACGAACATTAAAACTTTTGGTTGGGAAAAGTTCTGCTCCAATAATGACGTGTCTCAAAGCATTGTTTACAAAGGAAACTTTCTCTTCTGAGGAGCCACCATCCAGACTATTTACCGCTCGGTTAGGATTTGAAAAAGCTATATTCCATTGTTGTAAATTTTCTAATGTAAGATGCCAACGTAGCGGAACATTCTCTACTTGCTGCGATATTCCTACCATTATCTCTAAAGGTAGCTTTTCGTTCGTTCCGTTATAAGTAGTAAATTGAGTTCCAATATTTCTGATGACTAAAGCATAATTTACGTCATTTACTTCATCAATGTACAAGCCTCCTAAGTCTATTGCTCCTCCAAAAGAAGTGTAAGTTTCAAGAGTAGAAGAAATTAATTTTCCGCTAGCACCAATATGTATATCGGTATGTGGAATGTTATAGGAATACCCGAAATTTAGAGCTATTTCACTTCCTGTAAAACTGGCTGTTGCTGTTCCGTTTTCATCATAACCATCAATATTGCCATAATTTACATAATTTACACCGGCTTGAAAAGTTTGCACACGCCTGTCTACAGTATACGCATATGAAGCCGTTCCGTAGGTAGCCGCTCCAAAGTAACTACCGTAATTTAAAGCCAATCGATTGTGCATTTCCTGATTGATTGTTGCTGGATTAAAATTAGCTTGATTAACATCATAATCATAAATGGTGATTGTTTTTCCTCCTAAGGCTGCTTGTCTGGGTGAAGTTCCTAAATTTAAAAACTGATATACCGATTTCCCTCCAATTTGACTGTAAGACAATGTACTTAATAAAATTAGAAAACAATAAAATTTCGTTTTAATCATGTTTGCAGTCGCTGTTTCAATAAAGTATAACGCAAATGCGAAGATATTATTTTTTAATAAAAAAAACGGCTAAAAAAATTAGCCGTTTTACATTTAGAGTGATTTAGCATTTTTTGCCTTTTGATTGGTAATGGCTATTGCTAAAACTTCGCTCATTTCTTTGACATAATGGAAGGTCAGTCCTGAAACATATTCCGATTTAATTTCTTCTATATCGCTTCTATTTTCATGACACAAGATAATTTCTTTAATATTGGCGCGCTTTGCAGCTAATATTTTTTCTTTTATACCTCCAACTGGCAATACTTTTCCGCGTAAAGTAATTTCTCCAGTCATGGCTAAACTTTTTTTGACTTTCTTTTGTGTTAATACGGATACTAATGAAGTAAGCATTGCAATTCCTGCACTAGGTCCGTCTTTAGGAGTTGCTCCTTCAGGAACGTGTAAATGAATATTATATTTAGATAATAATTCTGGCTCTAATCCTAAAAGTGCGGAATTGGCTTTAATATATTCTAATGCAATTGTTGCTGATTCTTTCATTACGGTGCCTAAATTCCCAGTAATGGTCATTCCTCCTTTTCCTGGAGAAACTAGAGATTCTATAAATAAAATGTCACCTCCTACTGAAGTCCAAGCCAAACCTGTTACTACTCCAGCAACATCATTGTTTTCATATTTATCTCTATCCATTCTAGAAACACCTAGAGCGCTTACAATATCTTCATCGGTAACTTTTTTGTTATACTCTTCCTCCATTGCAATAGATTTAGCAGCATGACGAATTACTTGAGCAATTTTAGCCTCTAGACCTCGAACTCCTGATTCACGTGTGTAACCTTCAATTATTTTCTCTAATTGTTTTTTACCAATAGTTAACTGCTTTCCATTCAAACCATGCTCTTTTAATTGTCTTGGAAATAAATGACGATGCGCAATCTCTAATTTTTCTTCAATCGTATAACCTGACATTTTTATAACTTCCATTCTATCAATTAGAGCAGGTTGAATTGCCGACATATTGTTAGAAGTAGCAATAAACATTACTTTAGACAAATCGTACCCCATTTCTAGAAAATTATCATAAAATGAATTATTTTGTTCTGGGTCTAAAACTTCTAATAATGCCGATGAAGGATCACCATGATTGCTATTAGATAATTTATCTATTTCATCCAGAACAAAAACAGGATTTGATGTTCCCGCTTTTTTCAAACTTTGAATTATTCTTCCTGGCATAGCTCCGATATACGTTTTTCGATGGCCACGAATTTCAGCTTCGTCACGTAAACCACCCAACGAAATTCTCACATATTCTCTACCTAGAGCTTCAGCAACAGATTTTCCTATAGATGTTTTTCCTACTCCTGGAGGTCCAGTCAAAC
Organism: Flavobacteriaceae bacterium; assembly: GCA_947457255.1. Lineage (GTDB taxonomy): Bacteria > Bacteroidota > Bacteroidia > Flavobacteriales > Flavobacteriaceae > Flavobacterium. Next base: position 6,346 of record CANGUZ010000046.1, on the reverse strand, counting down.
AAATAATTGGAGATTTCATATCATTTCGCAGTTTTAAAACTGCAAGATGCTCAATCATTCTTTTCTTAACATCTTCTAATCCGAAGTGGTCTTTATCTAGTATTTTTTGAGCTCTTTTTAAATCAAAATTATCTTTAGAATATTCATTCCAAGGCAATTCTAAAAATAACTCTAGATAATTTCTTTGAATTCCAAAATCAGGAGCCTGCGGATTCATTCGCTGCATTTTAGACAATTCCTTTTCGAAATGTTTTTGAGTCTTTTCGTCCCATTTTTTGGTTTTTGCCTTAAGTCGCATTTCGTCTATCTCTTCTTCTTGAGAAACTCCGCCCAATTCTTCTTGGATGGTTTTCATTTGTTGATGAAGAAAATATTCACGTTGTTGTTGGTCTAAATCAAAACGTACTTTAGATTGAATATCGTTTTTTAACTCCAGTTTTTGCAACTCGATATTCATATACCGAAGAGTTTCTAATGCTCTTTCTTTTAATACATTAACCGCTAATAAATCTTGTTTTTCTTTAACAGATAAATTCATGTTAGAGGTAACAAAATTGATTAAAAAAGATTGGCTTTCAATATTTTTTATAGCAAATGTAGCTTCACTTGGAATATTTGGACTTTCTTTTATAATTTGAATCGCTAGCTCTTTAATAGAATCAAGAATAGCTAAAAATTCTGTATCGTGTTTTCCTGGTCGTTTTTCTGAGACTTCTTTAACGGAAGCTTTTATGTAGGGCTTTTCAGTAATTACAGCTTCAATTTCAAAACGTTTTTTTCCTTGAAGAATTACAGTTACATTGCCGTCAGGCATTTTTAATACTCTTAAAATACGAGCTACTGTTCCTATTTTATGAATATCATTTTTTGTAGGATCTTCGTCTTCTTCATTTTTTTGAGCAACAACTCCAATTATTTTTCCTTCAGCATTGGCATCATTAATTAATTTAATTGATTTATCTCTTCCAGCTGTTATTGGTATAACAACTCCAGGAAATAAAACCATGTTTCGCAAAGGTAAGATAGCTAATGATTGAGGTAATTCTTCATTATTCATTTCTTCTTCGTCTTCTGGTGTCAATAGCGGAATTAACTCGGCATCTGAACCAAAATCTTGTAGTGACATATTGTCTAGTGTCAGTATTTTGTGCTGTGGCATATAATTGGGTAGGTCAAAATGACATTAAGTTTGTAAATAAAATAACAAATGTAATACAACTTAACAATACTTTAATTTAAAATCGATGTATAGCATAATAATTCGTTAGATATAATAAATAGACAAACTTTATGCCATAAAAAAATCCGCTTGAAGCGGATATTGATTCATATTGTAGAATCTATTGAATTCCTATCGTATAAGGCACATTTTTAAAAGTGCCATTTGTAAATTCTTTTGTGTAGGTTATTAAACCTTCTCTATAATAGCCAGTATAAGTGAAACTCCCAGATATTCTATTATTAACCGTGTTTATGGAAGTAATTACAATTTGACCTGTATTTGTTAAGGCATCTGCTGGATTTACACTAGAATAAATTGGCTGATTTGGTCCAGTGGTATATAAAATTACACTTTCATTTGTTGGATATGTACCAACTGTATTTCCTGCAATAGTAAATGAAAAAGATTCGTTATTAGCGCCTTTTAATGCATTTATAGTAATCTCTCCATTTGAAATCACTGCATTTACTTTACTTGCTGTAAGCGTTTGTCCACTAAAGCCTACTTGAAAGGAAACGGGTAAAAAAGTATTATTTGAATCAACGGAAGAGTTATCATCATTATTACATGAAAATAAAATCACCATTGAAATAAGAGATAAATAATATGTTATTCTATACTTCATCATTAATTAACCAAGGATTATAATAAAGCTACAAAGGTAGCTATTTTGTCTCTCAAAAAAGGAGTTCGAGATTTTTTTTTAAAATTTTGTCTTTAAATTAAGAAAAAGTAATTCGTTACTTATAAATTAGTATCGATTTTTAAACTCTTATTCCTAAATTCATGATACCTTTTTCTTTTTTCTTCTAATATAACAAAAACAAAAATTAGATATTGAGCAATCACATAAAATAAAATTAGCAAAGAATGCAATAGTCTAATATCAGCAAAGTAATGTTCCAAAACAAAAACAAATTGAGAAGTAGCCAATAAAAAAACACTTAAAGCCAAAAAAGTATTTGATTTGCTGGGATTTAACATATAACTACCTAATGAATACCCACCCAAAAAAACTATTAAAACACCAGTCATGAAATACGAAAAAAACATTTCTTTTAATTGATTTTGAGCTAGATTGTAAAAAAAATAATACCCCAATAAAAATGGAATACATCCAATAATTAGGGATAAATAACCTTGAAATTTAACATGTTTAATAATAAAATAAATAAATAGTATTAAAAAAAGTAAAAAAGAAACAGACCCTAAACCAAGGAATATCAATCTATGAGAAATAAAAAATACATCCGATAACCAAGCAAAGCCAATGGCTGAAATATAAATTAAGTTGAATTTTCTACTTTTAATAATATACATTAAAAATAAAATAGGAATTAAAAAAGGCTTTGAAATAAAAACAAAAAACTGACTTTGCAAAAACTCAGCAATTACATCGATGATAGCAATAAAAAAATAAACACCAATTAAACCATTAACATATTCGTTTCTTCGAGGGTTTTCATAAAAATTGTTGTAAACTTTCATTAGCAAATTAACTTAAATAATTAAAAATTATTTGTTAAAATTACTAAAATAGATATAAAAACGCAACATTTTCCAAAAAGATGTATGATATATTTTTTGAATAAAGTATTACTGTATCAATTTTACAAAATCATTTTCACTAATTATTGCTACTTTTAATTGATTTGCTTTCTCTAATTTTGCTGGGCCCATGTTTTCTCCAGCAACTACATAATCGGTTTTTGCTGAAATAGAACTTCCTACTTTACCACCATTATCTTCAATCGCTTTCTTTAAATCATCTCTTGAAAATTGTTCAAAAACGCCTGAAACCACAAAAGTTTTACCTGAAAGTTTATTGGTAGCATTTAAATTTATTTTCTCTATAATTTCAAATTGAACTCCATAACTTCTTAACCTATCAATAATTATTCGATTTTCTTGATTTTCGAAGAATTCTATTACACTTTTTGCTATTCTATCCCCAATTTCATCTACTAAAATTAAATCCATTAAACTGGCTTGACTTAAAGCATCAATGTTTTTATAATGCTTGGCTAATTTCTTAGCAACGGTTTCGCCAACAAAACGAATTCCTAAAGCAAATAATACATTTTCAAAGGGAATTGTTTTAGATTTATTTACTCCATTAATTAAATTTTCAGCCGATTTTTGAGCCATTCTGTCTAAAGGTAATATTTGTTCCGCAGTCAATTCATACAAATCAGCATAATTATGAACCAATCCATTATTATACAACAAAGCTACCGTTTCGCCTCCAAGTCCTTCAATATCCATCGCTTTTCGTGAAATAAAATGCTGAATTCTACCAATAATTTGTGGTGGACAACCGTAAAAATTAGGACAATAATGATTGGCTTCCCCTTCAGATCGAACCAATTCGGTTTGGCATTCTGGGCAATGAGTTATGTAGTGTGTTGGTTCAGTATTTTCGGGACGTTTGTTTGCATCTACAGCAATTATCTTCGGAATTATTTCGCCACCTTTTTCTACAAAAACAGTATCACCAACTCGAATGTCCAATTTTTCTATTTGATCGGCATTGTGCAATGAAGCGCGTTTTACAATTGTTCCAGCTAATTGAACTGGCTCTAAATTTGCTACCGGAGTAATCGCACCTGTTCTTCCTACTTGATAGGAAATAGAATTTAATTTTGTTGAAATCTGCTCTGATTTGAACTTGTATGCAATTGCCCAGCGAGGAGATTTGGCGGTATATCCCAATTCGTCTTGATGTTGAAAAGAATTTACTTTTACCACTACTCCATCCGTTTCATAAGGTAAATTATGTCTGTGAATATCCCAATAATTAATAAACTCAAAAACTTCTTCTAAACTATTGGCTAATTTGGCTTCGTTTGGAACTTTGAAACCCCATTTCCTGGCAGTCTCTAAACCTTCATATTGCGATTTAAATGGCAAATTACTACCAATTAAAAAATACAATAAACAATCTAAAGGCCTTTTGGCAACTTCTGTACTATCTTGTAATTTTAAACTTCCTGAAGCTGTGTTTCTAGGATTTGAATAAGGTGCTTCTCCAATTTCAATTAATTCCTGATTCATTTTTTCGAATCCTGAAAAGGGTAATATAATTTCACCCCTAATATCAAACTTAACTGGAAAATTTGTTCCTGTTAATTGTAACGGAATTGATCTGATGGTCTTAATATTGTTAGTTACATCGTCTCCTTGAAAACCATCACCTCGAGTTACAGCGCGTTTTAATTTTCCGTTTTCATAAGTAATCGAAATGGATGCTCCATCGTATTTTAATTCGCAAGTGTATTGTAAAGCTACATTTCCTAAAACTTTCTGAATCCGATTTTCCCAATCTAATAAATCTTCCTTAGAATAAGAATTATCTAATGAATACATGCGATGCTCGTGGGCAATCGTTTGAAAATTTTTAGTAATGGTACCTCCTACTCTTTGTGTTGGCGAATTGGCATCAAAAAATTCAGGATGGTTTTTTTCTAAATCTTGAAGCTCTTTTAATTTAATATCAAATTCATAATCAGAAATCGTTGGATGATCTAAAACATAGTAATAATGATTGTGAAGATTAAGTTCTTGACGTAAGTTTAGAATAGTTTGTTGAATATCCATAGAAAAAAATAAGCTATTTTAGTATTTGAAATGAGCATAACCGAAAATTGGTCGGAAACACAGAAAATTATATGCGAATTACATATGACCGATAAAAACAATAAATATCTACATATGAAATAAAGCACTAAAATAACTTATTTATAGCATTCTGCCGAAAAAAATTAACCTTTTATAATCGTATCAATTTGTTTAAATAATTGACCATCACTTAAAAATGCTCCTTGCTGTATCAATCCAAAAATGGATGTATTTCTTTCTTCAGTAAATTCTTTTTTACCTACTTTCATTTCAATAGTATCTGTAAACATATTATCGCTAAGCCATTGCAAACCTTTTTTAGTCAGGAAATCAGTTTCTGGAACCAATGATTTTAAAACTATAGAATCTATATAAGTATCAAAACATTGAAATAGGAAAATATGGTTTTTTGAAAAATGTTCTAAATATTGGGCTCGACCTAGAACACCTTCCCAAATTAAATCGGAGAAAACATCAAGTTCTTGTTCAGCTACTTCTGGTTTTTCGATTTTCAATTTATCCCATTCTGTTTTGTCAATTGTTTGGGCTGCTAAAAAGTTTACGAATTCAGGATGCAATTCTTCGAATTGTTCTTTTGTAAGTCTGGAGTATTTCATGAAAAGTTAGAAGTTAGAAGTTAGAAGTTAGAAGTTGGTAGTTAGAAGTGAAAGGGTGTAAAAAAAATAAAAAAAAAATCCCAATCTCCTAAGAGTTGGGATTTTCTGAATATTATAAAAATTATGCTTTTTCAGCAACAATTTCATAAGGCAATTCAACAATTACATCTCTGTGTAATCTTACAGTAGCGGTATATTTACCAATACGTTTAACGATTCCAGAAGTAATAAATTTTCTATCCACTTCTTGACCACCTTTAGCTAATGCTTCAGCAATATCAATATTAGTAATAGAACCAAAAAGTTTTTCACCACCTGCTTTAGCTGAAATTTTTATTTCGATAGCTTTTAAGGCTTCTGCCTTTGTTTTTGCATCGTTTACAACTTTAGCTTCTTTGTGCGCTTTTTGTTTTAAATTTTCAGCTAAAACTTTTTTGGCTGATGGAGTTGCTAAATGTGCAAATCCTTGAGGAATTAAAAAATTACGACCGTAACCAGCTTTTACTGTAACTACATCATCTTTAAATCCTACGTTTTGAACGTCTTGTTTTAATATAAGTTCCATGTTGTTGTCCTTATTATAGAAGTTAGCCCGCCTGTAGCGAGGCAACAACTGATTTTTTTAAATTATTTTAGTAAATCGGCCACATATGGCATTAACGCTAAATGTCTAGCTCTTTTTACAGCTACTGACACTTTTCTTTGGTATTTTAATGAAGTTCCTGTTAAACGACGTGGAAGTATTTTTCCTTGCTCATTAACGAATTTCAATAAGAAATCTGCATCTTTATAATCAATATATTTGATACCAGATTTTTTGAAACGACAATATTTTTTTAATTTATTTGTTTCTATGTTCAAAGGCGTAAGATATCTGATATCTCCGTCT
>CANGUZ010000045.1 GCA_947457255.1 Flavobacteriaceae bacterium | reverse complement strand
TTTATTGTTTGGATTATTTTCTCGACTTAATTTGAAAGAACACTTTGAATCAAAAAATGAACATGATCTTTATCAAAACCAATTTCTAAAAAAATAATCTCATTACTATCAATGACTTCAATACAAATTTACTTTAAAACCTCTCCTATTTCTTATGTTCTAACTTTTTTCCTGTAATTGAAGAAAACCAAATGATACAAAAGCAAAGTCTTATTTTGACTCTTATAAATAAGTTCTCCCATTTTACAAAGTTATGCTTTTTTAAAGTATATGAAAACCTAAGATTTTCAAAATTTCTACTTTACCCACGAGGCTGAGGTTCATGGAATTCTTTTTAATTAAAATGATTTCTATTGTGAGTTTGAATGATATTAATCGAATTACTTTGCTTCGTTACTGAGAACATTTCATAAATACGAATTTTACAATAATTTTAAGAAGTACTCGTTTTAATAATGTTAAATTGCTTCAAAATACATAAGGACAAAAACATTCAAATGGATCAAATAAAAATACTTTGGGTAGATGACGAAATTGATTTGCTCAAGCCTCACATTCTTTTTCTAGAAAAGAAAAATTATCATGTAACTACTTGTAACAACGGTCGTGATGCAATAGATGTTTTTGAGGAAGGAAATTTTGATATTGTTTTTCTAGACGAAAACATGCCAGGTATGAGCGGACTGGAAACTCTGGCAGAGATTAAGGAGAAAAAATCTTCTACTCCTGTAATCATGATTACCAAAAGTGAGGAAGAATATATCATGGAAGAGGCTATTGGTTCTAAAATTGCAGATTATTTGATAAAACCAGTGAATCCTAACCAGATTTTGTTGAGTTTAAAAAAGAATCTAGACCATTCGCGACTGATCTCTGAAAAAACTACTTTAGAATATCAAAAGGAATTTAGAAAAATTGCCATGGATTTAGCTAATGTAAATTCCTATGAAGATTGGATAGAATTGTATAAAAAATTGGTTTTTTGGGAGTTAGAGCTCGAAAATATTGAAGACCAAAGCATGATAGCCATTCTTGAATCTCAAAAAGTAGAAGCCAATTCACTATTCGGTAAATTCATTGAACGCAATTATGAAGATTGGTTTGTAACTCCAGTTCGACAAGGCTCTAGTGAACCTAAATCAGATAAACCCGTTCTTTCACACACTTTGTTTCGAGAAGTAGTTGTTCCTGAAATAACTAAAAAAGATAAGCCTGTTTTATTTGTAGTGATTGATAATTTGCGTTACGACCAATGGAAAGCTTTTGAAAGTGTGGTAACTAATCATTACAAATTAGAAAAGGAAGTTGATTATTACTCTATTTTACCTACAGCAACTCAGTATGCAAGAAATGCCATTTTCTCTGGTCTAACACCATTAGAAATGGAAAAACAATTTCCTCAATATTGGAAAAATGATGTGGAAGATGGTGGGAAAAATCTATATGAAGCTGAGTTTTTGACTGCTCACCTAAAACGATTAGGATTAAGCATCAAACAGGATTATTTTAAAATCACTAATCTAACTAGCGGTAGGAAGCTAGCTGAGAATTTTAAGACTTTAAAAAACAATGATTTGGTTACAGTTGTTTATAACTTTGTAGATATGCTTTCACATGCTAAAACAGAAATGGATGTGGTGAAAGAATTGGCTTCAGACGATAAAGCGTATCGCTCCTTAACATTAAGCTGGTTTAAAAACTCACCGCTTTTAGAGATTATTCAACAAGGTCAAAAAATGGGGTTTAAACTAGTCTTAACCACTGACCACGGTACGATTAATGTAAAAAATCCTTCGAAAGTAATTGGAGATAAAAACACCAGCTTAAATCTTCGCTACAAAACTGGACGAAGCCTAACCTATGAAGATAGAGATGTTTATGCCGTAAAAGATCCTAAGAAAATCGGCTTGCCTGCAATCAATATGAGTAGTTCTTATATTTTTGCAAAAAATGATTTTTTCTTGGCCTACGTAAATAATTACAATCATTATGTAAGTTATTATAAAAACAGTTATCAGCATGGTGGAATTTCGTTAGAAGAAATGATTATTCCTTTATTGGTATTTAATCCAAAATAGAATAGGTTTTAGTCATTTTTAGTAAACTGAACAGTAAAAACTGAATACAAAATTTTATGGAAATTACATTTTCATTAGAGCAAATTAATGAGGTTGCAAAACAAATATTAAATTCAAATCCAAAAAAAGTTATTTTATTTAATGGCCAAATGGGGGCTGGAAAAACAACTCTAATTAAAGCTGTAACTAAACTTTTAGGTGTTGAAGGCGCTACTAGTAGTCCAACTTTTTCTTTAGTTAATGAATACCACCTAACAACTGATAATAAATCGCTTTACCATTTTGATGTGTATCGATTAAAGAATGAAACTGAAGCTTTAGATATGGGTATTGATGAATACCTTTATTCCGGCAATTGGTGTTTTATAGAATGGGCAGAAAAAATACCAAATTTGATTCCTAAATCACATTCTGTAATTGAAATAAAAATACTTGAAGACGGAAAAAGAATATTACTATTGACTTGTTAAACATAAAATTTGTAAATTGCTGCGGATAATTCACAATACTATTTATGGCACTTACCCCATTTACCAAGCAACAATTACTTCCTCAAGAAGAAAAGTTAGAAATAGCCCGTCATAAAAGCGAACTTTTTATTGGCATTCCAAAAGAAACTTCTTATCAAGAAAGAAGAATATGCTTAACTCCTGATGCTGTTAATTCTCTTACTTCGCACGGTCATCGTGTACTTTTAGAATCTGGTGCTGGTTTGAGTTCTAGTTATTCGGATAAGGAATATAGTGATGCTGGTGCTGAAATTTCAAATGATCCTAAAAAAGTTTTCAAATGTCCTATCCTTCTCAAAGTTGAACCATTGACTATTGAGGAAATTGAGATGGTAAATAGAGAAGCGATTGTTATTTCTGCCATTCAATTAAAAACCAGAAAGGCAGATTATTTTCAGGCACTCAAAAAAAAGAAAGTAACTGCCCTTGCTTTTGAATATATTAAAGATGAAGACGGTTCATACCCCGCTGTGAAATCATTAAGCGAAATTGCTGGGACAGCCTCAATACTTGTTGCCGCCGAATTGATGATTAATAACCAATTTGGAAAAGGACTTTTGTTTGGAAATATTACTGGTGTCCCTCCTACTGATGTTGTAATACTTGGTGCTGGAACTGTAGGTGAATTTGCTGCTAAAACGGCTTTGGGTTTGGGTGCTAATGTAAAAGTTTTCGATAATTCAATAACCAAACTAAGACGTTTACAAAACAATTTAAACCAGCGCATTTTTACATCGACGATTCATCAGAAATCTTTACTAAAAGCCATTCGTCGCTGCGATGTGGCTATTGGTGCCATGAGAGGTAAAGAACGTTGTCCTGTTGTGGTTACCGAAACCATGGTCGAACATATGAAAAAAGGTGCTGTTATTGTAGATGTAAGTATTGATACCGGGGGTTGTTTTGAAACATCAGAAGTAACAACTCATGAAAAACCTACATTCATAAAAAACAATGTAATTCACTATTGCGTTCCTAATATCCCTTCTCGCTATTCTAAGACAGCTTCTTTATCTTTAAGTAACATTATTACTCCTTTTTTAATTCAAATAGCCGATGATGGCGGTTTAGAAAGTGCTATTCGATGTAATAAAGGACTTAAAAATGGCGTCTATTTATACCATGGAATTTTAACTAATAAAGCTATTGGGGAATGGTTTAATATTCCTGACAGTGATATTAATTTAATAGTTTTTTAACGGAACTTTAAATTACCTTTGCAAAAAAATAACACATGACTTTTAAATATCGCTTTTCTTATTATTTAATCGGTTTTATAATGGGAATGTTCTTTGTTGCAATGGTTTTTAGTGGTAAAGATACACGTTGCAACTACTTTCCTAATGCTCGGGTTTTGAATGACATGAGAAACAAACCATTTTCTTTTTCGGACAAAGCACAACAAATACTAGCTCAAAAATGGGTTGACACATCGGATATTAAAAACTCCCTAACCTATGGTGATATCGATTTTGATAAAAGTAATATTCCCTTCGAAAAAGGAAAGCTTTATATTATTGAGGGCAAAACAAAAAACAATCAACCAATCATTTTAGAAGTCATTAATTATAGTGATAAAGCGATTTTAAAAGATATTATTAAGAAATAAAGATTGCTTTTATAAACATATATTTTTAAAATGGCACGATTTAAAGAAAACGATTTACCTAAATCAAAAATTACGGCATCTTCACTTCAAAAAGCGACCCTAATTTTTAAATATGCTGCAAATCATCGTTGGAAATTTTATTTAGGTTTAGTTTTCTTACTATTAACAAGTGTAACTGCATTAGCTTTTCCTAAATTTATGGGATTGCTAGTGGATTGCGTCAATAAAAAAGACGGACATCAAGCCAATTTAATTGCGTTGGGACTTGGATTGGTTTTGCTCTTACAATCTGTTTTTTCTTTTTTCAGACTGTCTTTATTTGTAAATTTTACTGAAAACACTTTGGCTAACGTCCGTTTGGCATTGTATACTAATTTAGTAAAATTGCCAATGTCCTTTTTTTCTCAAAAACGAGTGGGAGAATTAAACAGTAGAATTAGCAATGACATCAGCCAAATTCAAGATACACTTACTACTACAATTGCTGAATTTTTACGTCAGTTTATATTGATTATTGGAAGTTTTGCTATGTTGGCCAGTATAAATATTAAGTTGACCTTTATGATGGTTTCAGTCGTTCCACTGGTTGGAGTTGCTGCAGTTATTTTTGGTCGATTTATACGCAAGTATTCTAAGAAAGTTCAAGATGAAGTTGCCGATAGTCAGGTAATCGTAGAAGAAACCATGCAAGGTATTAGTATTGTTAAGGCTTTTGCAAACGAATGGTATGAAATAGATAGGTATAAATATAAAATTAAAGAAGTTGTTAAAATTGCCATTAAAGGAGGGCTGTTTAGAGGCTATTTTGCTTCCTTTATTATAGTATGCTTGTTTGGAACTATAGTAGCTGTTGTTTGGTATGGCGTAGTATTAAGTATAGCAGGTGAAATCACTGTGGGTGAATTGTTTACATTTATACTTTATTCCAGTTATGTCGGAGCATCTTCAGGCGGAATTGCCGAATTGTATGCACAAATGCAAAAAGCTGTTGGTGCTACTGAAAGAGTTTTTGAATTGTTAGAAGAAACACCTGAAAAAATCAATGGCTCTGCATCAGCAGTAATGCAAAAAATAAAAGGAAACGTAACTTTTAAAAATGTAAAGTTCAGTTATCCATCTCGAAAAGAAGTTCAAGTTTTAAAAGATGTCAGTTTTACTGCCAACTTTGGTCAAAAAATAGCTATTGTAGGTCCGAGTGGTGTTGGTAAATCGACTATAGCTTCACTTTTACTTCGTTTTTATGACATTGAAGGTGGCACCATTGAAATTGACGGCAAGAGTCTTTATGATTTTGATTTAGAAACCCTTCGTGGCAATATGAGTATGGTACCCCAAGATGTAATTTTGTTTGGAGGTACTATAAAAGAAAACATCGCTTATGGGAAACCCAATGCTACTGAAGAAGAAATTTTTATTGCTGCTAAACAAGCCAATGCTTTGAACTTTATAGAAGGATTCCCAGAGCAATTTGAAACTATTGTAGGTGAAAGGGGTATTAAATTATCAGGCGGACAGCGTCAACGAATTGCTATTGCTCGTGCCTTACTTAAAAACCCTAGTATCCTAATTTTAGACGAAGCTACTTCATCTCTAGACAGCGAAAGTGAAAAACTGGTACAAGAAGCCTTAGAAATTTTAATGGAAGGCAGAACGAGTATTATTATTGCACATAGACTTTCTACAATTAGAAGTGCAGATCAAATATTAGTTCTTGATAATGGAGTAATTATAGAACAAGGCACACATCAAGAATTAATAGCTTTAGAAAATGGAATGTATAAAAACTTAAGCAACTTACAGTTTAGTAATTCGTAGTTTTTTAAGGTTTAATGGTTGATTTAAATAATTTCATAAACTTTTGGGAACATCATATTTTATAATGCTTTATAGCATTTTCACCAACTATTTTTGACTATTAAACCTTTTTTCACAAATTTCCCACTTGAACATCCTTTATTAGAATTCACTTTTATAAAACAACTCCCTATTTTTAATTGGAAACATCTAGCAACTTTGTTTGTTGCAAATTTATTTTTTGTGTTTTCCATTTAAATTTTCAATATCAGCCCACAACAATTAATTTTAGAATATAAACTTATAAAAATTAAGAAAGGAGATGGTTTTACTTCTTAAAAAAAAGTGCTACAATTTGTAGCACTTAGTTATTAAAACTTAATTGTTATTAATTTAAAACGCTACGTTCCATCTTGGTAATCTTGCATTTTCGTCTAAGAAATTTTGCAAAATCAACCCTTCTATATATGTAGGAATCGCTTTGTTTTTGGCATTAAAGGTTTCGTACCAATATACTTCTAAACTTCTAATATTTTCAGCTTTCATTTGGGTTGGCCAAGTGTATTTTCTCCCTGTTTTTGCAAATTGATGTCCGTTTACTATTTTGTCGAAAAGTCCACCGTTCTTACTTTTTAGCATTCCATTATTTTGGATAGTTCCTGTTGAACGTACCATAATCAATTCTTTATCTTCTCCATCAACCGCATATACTAGAAATACACCACTTCCGTTTTCTGAGGCGTTACAAACTTCTTCAAGACTATCGTTTGTTGTATAATTGAAACTATTGTTGTTTTTAAACTTTTTTAATTCTTTGTACATGTTTTGTTTTTTGTCACTATGGCCACAAAGGCGCAAAGTGTTGTTATAGTAATATTATTAATTAGCCACTGATTTTACAGATTAAACTGATTTACACAGATTATAAAAGTAGTGGAGAAAAAGAAAAGTCTCAACAAATATCGAGACTTTCTTGTAATTATTATTTTGAGATTACTTCATTTTCACAAAGATTATCCCATAATTTCTTTTACTTTTTTTCCTATTTCGGCAGGAGAATCCACCACGTGGATGCCACACTCTTTCATAATTCGCTTCTTGGCTTCGGCAGTATCATCAGCTCCACCAACAATTGCACCTGCATGACCCATTGTTCTTCCTTTTGGAGCAGTTTCTCCTGCAATGAAACCTACAACTGGTTTACGATTTCCGTCCGCATTTATCCATTTTGCAGCATCAGCTTCTAGTTGACCTCCAATTTCACCAATCATAACAATACATTTGGTTTCAGGGTCATTCATTAATAATTCAACTGCTTCTTTGGTCGTAGTTCCAATAATTGGGTCTCCTCCTATTCCAATTGCAGTTGTAATTCCCATTCCTTGTTTTACCACTTGGTCAGCAGCTTCGTACGTTAATGTTCCTGATTTAGACACAATACCAACAGTTCCTTTTTTGAAAACAAAACCGGGCATAATTCCTACTTTTGCTTCTCCTGGTGTAATTACTCCCGGGCAGTTAGGACCAATTAATCTACAGTCTTTTCCTTTAATATATTGATACGCTTTAATCATATCAGCGACTGGAATACCTTCCGTTATAGTAATGATTACTTTAATTCCAGCATCAGCAGCTTCCATAATGGCATCAGCAGCAAATGCTGGCGGAACAAAAATAATCGTGGTATCGGCACCAGCTTGCTCAACAGCATCTTTTACTGTATTAAAAACTGGTCGTTCTAAATGAATTGTTCCTCCTTTACCGGGAGTAACTCCACCAACAACGTTAGTTCCGTATTCAATCATTTGAGAAGCATGAAAAGTTCCTTCGCTTCCTGTAAAACCTTGAACTATTATTTTTGAATCTTTATTAACTAAAACGCTCATGATATATAATTTATGTAATATTTATTTATTTTTTTGCAAAAGTAAGGTATTGAAAGTTACTTTTGAAGTTTTTTTATCAAAATAATTTAGGATAATTGACTCATTTGATACCCTCTAAATAGTTTATCGTCTCTGATTTCCCAAATCACTATGAAATGTGCCAAAAGCATTTCTTCTCTAGGGTTTTCAATTGTTTTTATGTAATGCGAATAACGCACAGAAACTAAATTTCCTTCTTCTAAAATATGGCTGATTCTAACTTTTGAACGAATATAGGCTTTACTTAATTCAGTGGCTATGTCTAATAAACCCTTGCGATCCATTTTTATAAAACCTTTAGTACTATTCCACTCCAAGATAACTTCGGGATGCAAATAAATATCTAAAACGGCTGCATTAATCAAAGCATCCGATTTGTAAAAGTCCTGTACAATTTGTTTAGCAGACATAATTATTTTAGTTTATTTAAAATCTCCGGAATTTTTTTAATATTAGCCAATTGTTTGAGTTTTTCTCTCGATTCCTGAATTGGCGTTCCAAAATAGGATTTTCCGCCTTCAACAGATTTTGTAACTCCCGTTTGCCCCATTATTACCGCTTTTGTTCCAATGGTAATTCCGCTAGTGGTACCAACTTGTCCCCAAAGTGTTACTTCGTCTTCAATGATTACACAACCTGCAATTCCGGTTTGGGAAGCAATTAGGCATTTTTTTCCAATAACCGTATCGTGTCCTACATGAACTTGATTGTCTATTTTGGTTCCTTCACCAATAGTGGTATCGCCAGTAACTCCTTTATCAATAGTACAAAGCGCTCCAATACCTACATTGCTTTCAATAACTACTCTTCCACCAGAAACCAATTGGTCAAACCCATCAGGTCGTTTTTTATAATAAAACGCATCGGCACCCAAAATAGTACCAGCATGAATAATAACATTATCACCAATAACAGTATAATCATAAATAGAAACATTTGAATGAATCAAACAATTTTTACCAATAACAACATTATTTCCTATAAATGTATTTGGCTGAATTACAGTTCCTTCACCTATTATAGAAGAAGCAGAAATTGAAGCATTAGAAAATTGAAAAGGTTTAAAATGTTTTGTCAATATATTGAAATCTCTAAAAGGGTCATCAGAAATTAATAATGCTTTGCCATCAGGACAATCTACTTTTTTGTTTATTAAAACTATTGTAGCGGCTGATTGTAATGCTTTATCGTAATATTTTGGATGATCTACAAAAACAATATCTCCAGGCTCAACCACATGAATTTCGTTCATGCCATAAACGGAAAAGTTTTCGTCACCTACAAATTCGCAATTCAGCAAATTGGCTATTTCTTCTAATGAATGAACTTTTGGAAATTTCATATTACATTACTTAACGCGTTCCATATAATTCCCGTTTGATGTATCGATTTTTATTTTATCGCCTTCATTAATAAACAAAGGAACATTTATAGTAGCGCCTGTTTCTACTGTAGCTGATTTTGTAGCATTTGTAGCCGTATTTCCTTTTACTCCTGGCTCTGCATAGGTTACTTCTAATACTACAGAAGCTGGCATATCTACTGAAAGAGGCAAATCTGTTTCAGTATTAATACTTACCATTACATTTTCGCCTTCTTTTAACAATTCAGGTGAATCAAGAATACTTTTGTTTAAAGAGATTTGCTCGAAAGACTCTACATTCATAAAATGAAATAAATCACCTTCTGGATATAAAAATTGAAACTTGTGATTTTCAACACGAACTTCTTCAATTTTGTGACCTGCTGAAAAGGTGTTGTCCAATACTTTTCCGTTAGAAAGACTTTTAAGTTTCGTTCTTACAAAAGCAGGTCCTTTACCTGGTTTAACATGAAGAAACTCAATAATTTTATAAATATCGTTGTTGTATTTTATGCACAATCCGTTTTTAATATCTGAAGTAGAAGCCATTATAATTTATGATTTTAGATTTATAATTTTAGATTTATGATTCTTGAAAAAAGAACCCATATTCTATTTTTTTTGATGTATTGATTTAATAATTATTGATTTAAATCAACGAATAACCGAATAATTTTTTTTTAATAATTCCCTGAATAGCCTTTCATAACTCCTCTTGAAGAATTTCTAATGAAATCTAAAATTTCGTCACGTTCTGGTGTTGCTTCCATTTCAGCTTCGATTATTCCGATTGCTTGAGTAGTATTATAATTTTTTTGATAAAGAATTCTATAAATATCTTGAATCTCACGTATTTTTTCAGAGGTAAATCCTCTTCTTCTTAATCCAACTGAATTAATCCCTACATAAGATAAAGGCTCCTTTGCTGCTTTGGTATATGGAGGAACATCTTTTCTAACTAAAGATCCTCCAGAAACCATAGCATGATCGCCAATTGATATAAATTGATGGATAGCTGCTAAACCGCCAATAACCGCATATTTACCAATGGTAACATGGCCTCCTAATAATACCCCATTTACAATAATAGAATTATCACCCACAACGCAATCATGCGCCACGTGTGCCGCTGCCATTATTAGACAATTGTTTCCAATTAGAGTTTGTCCAGAGGCAATTGTTCCTCTATTGATAGTTACACACTCTCTAATGGTACAATTGTCACCAATTATAGCTAGAGAATCTTCTCCCCCAAATTTTAAGTCTTGAGGCACAGCTGAAATTACTGCTCCTGGAAAAATATTACAATTTTTTCCTATTCTTGCACCTTCCATAATAGTTACATTAGAACCTATCCATGTCCCATCTCCTATAATTACATTATTATGAATGGTAGTAAATGGCTCGATAACTACATTTTTGGCTATTTTTGATCCCGGATGAACGTATGCTAAAGGTTGATTCATATCTATTTAGGTTTTAGGTTGTGGGTTTTAGGTGTGAGCTCTACTTTGAAACTCATAACCTCTTAAACTTATAACCTTTTTAACTTTAATTATTACTTTCTTGCGATTTGTGCCATTAATTCAGCTTGTGCAACTAATTTACCATTGGCATAAGCATTGGCTTGCATGTGGCAAATACCTCTTCGTATTGGTGTAATCAGATCGCATTTAAATATTAAAGTATCACCTGGCAATACCTTATTTTTGAACTTAACATTGTCAATTTTCATGAAAAAAGTTAAGTAATTTTCTGGGTCAGGAACAGTGCTTAGAACCAATATTCCTCCTGTTTGAGCCATTGCTTCTACAATTATAACTCCGGGCATTACTGGCGCTTCTGGAAAATGACCTACAAAGAAACTTTCATTCATAGTTACATTTTTCATTCCAACCACATGACTTTCAGACATTTCTATAATTCTATCAATGAATAGAAATGGAGGTCGATGTGGTAAGATACTCATGATTTTATGAATATCCATTAATGGCTCTTTATGTAAATCGTAATACGGAATTTGATTTCGCTGTTCTATTTTAATAATTTTAGACATTTTTTTTGCAAATTGAGTATTTACAAAATGCCCAGGTTTATTAGCAATTACTTTTCCTTGAATTCTTGATCCAATAAGAGCTAAATCGCCAATAACATCTAACAATTTATGTCTTGCTGCTTCGTTTGGATAGTGCAATGTTAAGTTGTCTAGAATACCATTTGGTTTTACTGAAATATCTTCTTTTCCGAAAGCGACCTTCAGATTACTCATGGTTTTATCTGAAATTTCTTTATCAACATATACAATTGCGTTGTTTAAGTCACCTCCTTTAATTAAACCTTCGTCTAAAAGTGCTTCTAACTCATGAAGAAAACTAAACGTTCTAGAATCTGCAATTTCAGTTTTAAAATCGGCAATATTTTTAAGATTAGCATTTTGAGTTCCTAGTACTTTAGTGCCAAAATCGACCATTGCAGTAACTTGATATTCATCACTAGGCATTAAAATAATTTCGCTTCCAGTTGCTTCATCTGTAAATGAAATAATTTCCTTGACAACATATACGTTTCTTTTAGCGTCTTGCTCTTCGAGACCAACTTTTTCAATAGCTTCGACAAAAAATTTAGCTGAACCATCCATAATTGGCAACTCTGACGCATCTAATTCTATGATTACATTATCGACATCACAACCAACAAATGCGGCTAAAACGTGCTCAGGAGTTTGAATTTTAACACCTAATTTTTCTAAATTTGTACCCCGCTGCGTGTTTACAACATAATTAGCATCCGCTTCAATAACTGGACTTCCTTCTAAATCAACACGAACAAAAGTATATCCGTTGTTTATTGGGGCAGGTTTAAAAGTTACTTTTACTTCTTTTCCGGTATGAAGTCCAACTCCTATAAGAGAAATTTCACTCTTGATGGTTTTTTGTTTAACCATAGCTTAATCTTTATTATTTATAGTTTTTTTTAATTCTTCAAATTCTGAAATAATTTTAGGCAAATTTTTAAAATGAACATAAGACTTGCTAAAATCATTATACCCAAATGTAGGGCTACCTTGCAATATTTCACCGTCTTTTACATTTCTACCTACTCCTGATTGTGCTTGAATGCGAACATTATTGCCAATGGTTAAATGTCCAGCAAAGCCCACTTGACCACCAATCATACAATTTTTACCAATTTTTGTTGAACCTGCAATTCCCGTTTGCGCAGCAATTACAGTATTCTCTCCTATTTCTACGTTATGTGCAACTTGAATCTGATTGTCTAACTTTACTCCTTTCCTAATGATTGTAGAGCCCATTGTAGCCCTATCAATTGTTGTGCATGACCCTATATCTACATTGTCTTCAATAATCACATTTCCTATTTGAGGAATTTTTGAATAAGTTCCGTCTGCATGTGGTGCAAATCCAAAACCATCTGAACCAATTATTGCGCCTGAATAAATGGCACAATTATTACCAATTATAGTTTCAGAAAATACTTTTGCTCCAGCAAAAAGGGTTACATTATCTCCCATAATTACATTGTCACCCACATAACAATTGGGATGAATTTTTACATTGTCACCCAAAACAACGTTATTCCCAATAAAACTAAAACTACCTAAATATAGTTGTTTACCGTATTTTACATTTTCGGAAATCACGGAGGGTTGTTCTATTCCGTTTTTATTGTTTTTTACGTGATTGTAATATTCTAATAATTTTGAAAATGCTTGATAAGCATCTTCTACCTTAATTAATGTTGTCGTTAATTCGTTTTCTGGAACAAATGTATTATTTACTATGGTTACAGAGGCTTCGGTAGAATAAATATAATTTAAATATTTTGGATTTGACAAAAATGTTAGAGACCCAGCAGTTCCTTCTTCAATTTTAGATAACCTAAACACTTCAACCATAGGATTACCTACAATCTCACCTTCTAAAATACCCGCTATTTGTTCTGCAGTAAATTTCATCTTAATGTATAATACTTTTTGTATTTTAAATAAAACCTATAATAAATTAAGATTTTATTGAAATGCAAAAAGCAGATTGGCCTATTTAACATTGACAAAAATATAAAAAATAGATTTTAGTTACTACTTTTCGAGTAGTTGTTTTGGAAAACAAATATAATATTTGATTACAGATTTTGATAATGCTTTCAAATTCAACTGATCGGATGCTTCAACTACGTCTTCAATGGTCTTATCTTTCTTTAAAATTCGAATGGGCTCAGCCTCTTTGCTGTAGGCTTGGTTCTTAATTTTTCCCTTGAAAATAAAATAATGAGCATCTTGTTGTGAAATAGCATTCTCTTTTGAAAATCGATCTAATAATTGCTGAATTTCTTCAATAGGAAACTTCTCACTACTTAATTTAACTTTAAGTAAATCTCTATTGATAATCATTTTACTTAGTGAACTTAGAATAAAATCTTAGTTATGTTGCCAATTTTTTAATGCACTAATAATATCATAATCATCTAATTGAGAGAACTCATTTAAAACAATACTGTCAAAGTCATATAACTCTACTTTATTTTGCATAAAAAACAATAATGGTTTGCTACAAGTCAAAATAATTCCCTTTTGAGTCAACTCTTTGGCTCTTTTTAAAACCTTTGTCAGGATCAATTCGGCTACTAAACTGGTTTTATGTAAATAAGCTTGCCAATACATTAATCGTCTCGCCATTAAGAACTTCTCTACAGAATAGATTCCTTTTTCTTCTATAACCAAAACATCATCAACAACATTCATCATTTGTATTAATCGATCAGAATTGATGTTACCTTCTGCCACACCAGTATAAAAACTATCGCGTTTCAGATAATCCATTCTATCCATATCTAACTGACTGGAAATAAGCTGCAACATGAACTTTCTATGGTAATCCCCTTTAAATATTTGAATAGCCAAAGCTAACTTTCCTTCAAACTCTTCATTGAGTTTTTCCATGAAAAGTAATGAAATGGCTTCATGATTTACGTTTTCTACAATACTGTGCTCCATAGCATGTGAAAAAGGGCCATGACCAATATCGTGTAACAAAATAGCAATAAACAAAGCATTTTCTTCGTCTTTAGAAATTAAAACGCCTTTAAAACGTAAAACTTCTATGGCTTTTTGCATAATATGCATACATCCTAAAGCATGATGAAACCGGGTATGATGTGCACCAGGGTATACCAAATAGGACATTCCCATTTGAGAGATGCGTCGCAACCGCTGAAAATAAGGATGCTGAATTAAATCGTAAAGTAAGGTATTGGGTAGAGTGATGAATCCGTATATAGGATCGTTTAATATTTTTAGTTTATTGATTTGACTCACAAGTACTGATTTTTGAAGAACAAATATAAGGAATTTAGCTGTTTAGTTTTTTATAAATAAAATGAATCTAAATTAAAATATGATTACAAATCTTACATCCAATTTAGATCTGAACTTTCAATTTTATAGAGGTAGAGATTGACATATTCATTTATTTTGGAATAGTTTCCTAATTCAAAATCTATATCACCACCTGCTGTATGTAATGTTATTGATCCAATATTGATGCTTTTATGCCAAAATAATTGCGATGTTGTAATAGCTTGAATTTTGTTAAACTCTATTATTTCTTCCTTAACATCCCAAGCTCCACTTTGCAGTATAATAAAATGATCATGCAAAAAAATTCGGTTATTATTAAATTTATAAAACTGAACTAATCCAACAATAATTATATAAATAGGAATTATATAATTCCATTTCAATTCAAAAATAGCTAAGTAACTTTTAAAAATTGATAAAACAAATAAAGGCAATACTATTGTTGTAAATAAATCAAAACCAAGTTTGCGAAAATTTGGATCTAGTTTCAAACCTTTTTGCGGAATTTTCTCAAACAATAGTTTTA
>CANGUZ010000044.1 GCA_947457255.1 Flavobacteriaceae bacterium | reverse complement strand
ACTTTTATTACTATCATTTATAGATAGTATACAAGCTCAAAACGAAGATGAAGCTGTAGCTAAAATCAATGAACAAGTCCAATATGATGAAGTTGTAGATAGATCTACTTTAGAATACGATAACACAACTCAATGCCAAATACGATATTATTATTATCCAAATTTAGAGGCATATTATGATATTTTAAAGGACATTTATCATATTAAAGAAAATGGATATTGGAAAATTGTTGAAGAATTACCTACTAATTTTAGAGGATATTCGGTGTATAATAATGCTAGTATTAAGGTTACAGATTATGAAGACGATTCAATAACTGAGATGTTACCTACTCACAAGAAAAAACACGGTTACATTACCAGAGAAAAAGTAAGAAAACAATTAATTGGCGCTGAGTAGTTCCTTCAAGTGCTTGCAACCTATTTCGTTTTTTAATGAAATGTTAAAATCAAACTAAATGAAACGTCACGTTTTATATAATTCTTACATTTGAAGCTATTGCAAAATAATTATTTTTATGCAAAAGTTTCCTTTTTTTTATGTCTTACTGCTATTAATTTCTTTTCAAATAGTTTTATCGCAAAAACCTTCAAAGCTCAATGCTGTAGAAATTTACAATCAAATTCAAAAATTAAACTTTTTGGGGAGTGTATTGTATGTTGCCGCACATCCTGATGATGAAAATACACGTTTAATATCCTATATGGCCAACGAAAAAAAAGCTAGAACAGGATATTTATCATTAACTCGTGGCGACGGAGGTCAAAATTTAATTGGACCAGAACTTAGAGAACTTCTTGGAGTAATTCGCACACAAGAACTACTAGAAGCAAGAAAAATTGACGGCGGAGAACAATTCTTTTCTCGAGCCAATGATTTTGGGTATTCAAAAAATCCAGACGAAACTTTATCGATATGGGATCAAAATGAAGTTTTGAGCGATATGATTTACATCATTCGAAAATTTAAACCAGACGTCATCATCAATCGCTTTGATGCTCGTTCGCCGGGTACAACTCACGGTCATCATACCGCCTCAGCACAATTAAGCTTAGATGCTTTTGACAAAGTAAATGATAAAACGGTATTTCCAAATCAGCTTAATTTAGTAACAACCTGGCAACCCAAACGCATTTTCTTCAACACTTCGTGGTGGTTTTACGGAAGTAAAGAGAAATTAGAAAAAGCAGATAAATCTAATTTGATACAATTCAAGATGGGAGTTTATTACCCTTCAATAGGAAAATCGAATCAAGAAATTGCAGCTCTTAGCAGAAGTTGTCATCAATCGCAAGGTTTTGGCAGTACAGGAACTCGTGGAGAAGAATATGAATACCTTGAATTATTAAAAGGTGATATTCCTAAAGACAAGACCAATATTTTTGAAGGAATAGACACTTCTTGGAATCGTATCATCGGAGGAAAAGAAATAGGCGAATTGTTATACGACGTTGAGAAAAATTTCGACTTTAAGAACCCTTCTGCAAGTATTCCTGAATTGGTAAAAGCCTATACCATGATTCAAGCATTAAATGAAAACCATTGGAAACCAATCAAATCAGAAGAAATTAAAAAAATAATTGCTGCTTGTGCAGGATTGTATCTTGAAGCAGTTTCTGAAAATCAAGAAGTTACTTATGGAAATTCGTTAAAAGTAAAATTAGAAGCTGTAAACCGAAGTTTAATTCCTATGCAATTGATAAGCTGGCAAACATTTCCAGAAGCAAATACTAATTTTCAAACTATCGAACTAATGAATAACATTTCGCAAAGTATACCTATAGAAATACCTATTCTAAAAACTTTAACATATACGCAACCTTATTACCTGAAGGAAGAAGGAACAATTGGAATGTATCGTGTTGATGAGCAAAAAAATATAGGAATTCCTGATATTATTAGGGAAATAAGAGTAACATTTACTATAAATGTTAATGGAGTTGTAATCCCTTTTGACAGAAATGTAATTTACAAATTAAACGATGATGTAAAAGGGGAAGTATACAAACCGTTAGATGTTGTGCCCGAAATAACCACTTCAATTCAGGATAAAGTTGTTATTTTTAACTCCGATAAATCAAAAACAATAGCAGTAAAAATTAAAGCTGGAAAAGAGAATATGAATGGTATTTTACAACTAGAATTACCTAATAATTGGGAAGTAAGTCCGTTATCAATTCCGTTTTCACTAGTAAAAAAAGGGGAAGAAAAAACATTGACTTTTGGAGTGAATCCACCAAAGAATGCTAGTGAAGTAATAGCAAAATGTATTGCAATTGTTGACGGAGTTCGTTATGACAAGGAGCAAATCAACATCAATTACGATCATATTTCAAAACAGCAAGTATTAAAACCTTCAGAAACCAAACTTATTAAATTGAATATAAAAACCGGTAAAGAAAAAATTGCTTACATCATGGGAGCTGGAGATGAAGTTCCTAAAAGTTTGCATCAAATGGGTTATGAAATAACAGTAATTAAAGCTGACGAAATTTCTAAAGAAAATTTAATCCATTTTGATGTTGTAATAACTGGAATTAGGGCTTACAACACCGTTCAAGCATTGGCTTTTAAACAACAAATTTTATTCGATTCTGTCAAAGAAGGAAAAACTATGATTGTGCAATACAATACCTTAGACAATTTTGTTACTCCTGACATAGCACCATTTCCTTTAAAAATTTCTAGAGACAGAGTTACCGATGAAAATGCGAAAATAGAGTTTTTAGCACCCAATCATCCCATTTTAAATTATCCGAATACAATTACCACTGCAGATTTTGAAGGTTGGAAACAAGAACAAGGGCTGTATTATCCTAACGAATGGGACAAAGCCTTTACACCTATTTTAGCATCGAATGATAAAGGTGAAACTCCAAAAAAAGGAGCATTACTTGTAGCTAAATATGGAAAAGGAAATTTTATTTACACCGGATTAAGCTTCTTTAGAGAGTTACCAGAAGGTGTTTCAGGTGCTTTTCGATTAATGGCAAATATGATTTCAATTAAATAACTACAATTATGGATTCAGAAAAAACAAACGCCTGGAAAAAAAGTTATACTTGGGTATTAATTGCCAATGCTATCTATATTTTAATTTTCTTTCTATTAATGATACTATTCTCATAAGATGCAACAACTCGATTGGATTGTACTTTCAGTAACCCTACTCTTCATCGTTATTTACGGTGTTTGGAAAACCAAAGGAAGTAAAAATGTAGAAGATTATATTCTCGGAAATAACGAAACGCCATGGTATATAGTAGGTTTATCGGTTATGGCAACACAAGCAAGCGCAATAACATTTCTTTCAACTCCAGGACAGGCATATCATGACGGAATGGGTTTTGTGCAATTTTATTTTGGGTTACCTATTGCGATGGTTGTGATAAGCGTAACATTTATTCCTATTTATCACAAACTTAAAGTTTTTACAGCCTACGAATATCTAGAACAACGCTTCGATCTTAAAACACGATCGTTAGCTGCAATTCTATTTCTTTTTCAAAGAGGTTTAGGAACTGGACTAACCATATATGCTCCAGCAATTATCCTGTCAGCTTTATTAGGATGGAATCTTACTTTGATGAATATTGTTATTGGTGTTCTTGTAATCATCTATACGTTTGCTGGAGGAACAAAAGCTGTCAATGTAACTCAAAAGCATCAAATGTTTGTAATAATGTCGGGTATGTTTATTACTTTTTTCTTGATATTGCATTTATTACCCAACGATATGACTTTTAGCAATGCTTTACACATTGCAGGTGCCAATCATAAAATGGATATTGTAGATTTTTCATTTGATCCTGAAACCCGTTACACTTTTTGGAGTGGTATAACTGGAGGTTTTTTTCTTGCCTTGTCCTATTTTGGTACCGATCAATCACAAGTAGGAAGATATTTGTCTGGAAAATCTATCAAAGAAAGTCAAATGGGTTTAATCATGAATGGCTTCTTAAAAGTACCCATGCAATTTTTTATTTTATTAATTGGTGTAATGGTTTTTGTTTTTTTTCAATTCAATCCTGTGCCGTTAAATTTCAATCCAAATAATAAAATTATTGTTGAAAATTCTAAATTCAAATCCGATTATAATGCTTTAGAAACTAAGTTGGTTAAGCTGTCAGAAGAAAAAAAAGAAATTAATTTGATTTATATCGATCATTTGAATCAAAATTATGATAATCCGATTTTGAGAAAGGAATTAGTAGCCATTTCTAATAAAGAAAATGATTTACGTGACGAAGCCAGAGAAATTATCACACAAGCTGATCCAAAATCAGAAACAAATGATAAAGATTATGTTTTTATTCATTTCATTTTAAACTACTTACCAAAAGGATTAATCGGTTTATTATTGGCTGTTATATTATCTGCAGCTATGTCATCTACAGCTTCGGGTTTAAATGCGCTGGCTTCTACAACAGCAATTGATATTTATAAACGAAATGTAAAAGGGGAAAAAACAGAAAAACATTTTGTAAATGCTACCAAATTTTTCACCATACTTTGGGGAATTATAGCCATACTATTTGCTTGTGTTGGCACCTTATTTGAAAATTTAATTCAATTGGTAAATATTGTAGGTTCTATATTTTATGGTACGGTATTAGGAATATTTTTAGTAGGTTTCTATATTAAATTTGTTAAAGCCTTAGCCATTTTTTGGGGAGCAGTTATCAGTCAGCTTTTAATTTTTTACATCTATTATTTAGATGTTGTTAGCTTTTTGTGGTTGAATTTTATAGGTTCAATGTTGACAATATTTTTATCCATTTCAATACAAATGATAGTTGGAAATGATAAAGAAGCTTTTGATTAATTACATACATAAAAAAAACCGCAAACTCAATTGAATTTTGAGTTTGCGGCTTTAGTATGGCTTTCAAATTTACTTTTTACTCCATTCTGCAATGCTATCTTTATTCATTTTTACATAGTCTTCGTTTTTAGCTTTTTCAGCACCAGCCATTGACAATTTTGCTGTTTCGATAGCTCCTTTTTTATCATTTAGCTTCCCTTGAATTAATGATTTTAATCTCAAATGCCAAAACGGAACATCCTCTCCGGCTTTAGACATAGATACTGCTTTATTTATATATTCAAGGGCTTTATTCATGTCGCCATTTGATTGAAAAAAATACTGTGCAGATGAAAAATAATCACCAACTGTTGGTCCGGCTAGTGCTTTTTCGATACTCGCCAATGCTGCTTTTTGAGTTGGAACTTCAAATTTTACTGCTACCAAAGTTTTCTCCCAAGAAAGCTCTAGATGCGCAAAATTATTGTCTAAATTGTTAATTGAAATTGTAAAGCTCTCAACTGACCTATTTAAAATTTCAGCTTTAGCAATAGCACGCAATGCAACTTTACTTTCGTTAAACTCGTCAGGTGTGCCCCAATTATCTGTATCAGTATAAAAAACAATTTCCCAAGATTCAGCTTTAGGAGTAGCAAATAAAGCATATTTCCCTTTTTTTAATGTCTTGCCATCAATAACTACATCTTCACTGAACGAAATTGTAGAATTTGCATTAGCTCCAGTTCTCCACATTTTACCAAAAGGAACCAAATCACCAAAAATAGTTCTCCCTTTGGTACTCGGTCTAGAATATTCTACAACAACATCGGTTAAACCTACCACTTGCTCTAACTTTGATTTAGGGCTAGGTGCAGGAGTCTTTACTTGCGCTTCGATAACAAAATTAGCAACCATCATTGCTAATACCACAATTATATTTCTCATAATAAAAAATTTAGTTAAGAATCAAAATTACAAATTCATAACTGCTTATTTGTTAATAATTCCTTAATTTGAACACTAATTTTGTTTAATATTTTATTCAAATTATTAAACAATAATAATTATCTTTGTAAAAAAAAGTAATGAAGATATATACTAAAAAAAGCAAACAAAATTTACCAATAACAATTGATGAAGCATGGGAGTTTCTTTCAAACCCAAAAAACCTTAAAACAATTACACCAGATTACATGAGTTTTATTATTGAATCTGGCGCAGATAGACCTATGTATCCGGGTCAAATTATACAATATATAGTAACTCCCATTTTAGGAATAAAAACCAAATGGGTCACAGAAATTACTCATGTTCAAGATAAAAAATATTTTGTCGACGAGCAGCGTTTTGGTCCTTATGCACTTTGGCATCATAAACATTTTATAAAAGAAATTCCTGGAGGTGTAGAAATGGAAGATATTATAGATTATAAAGTTCCAATGGGAATATTAGGACAATTAGTTCATCCTTTTTTAGTGAAACCTAAATTGGACGAAATTTTTAATTACCGACACAAAAAATTAATTGAGTTATTTGGCGAATTCAAATCATAAATATGAAATGAGCATGACCTAAAATTGGTCGCAAAATATCAATGAAGATATGCGAATTACATATGACCATTGAAAAACAATAAAAATCTACATATGAAAAACATACTGTTAATTGGTGGTTCTCAAGGAATTGGCCTTGCCATCGCAAAAGAGTTAGAAAACAAAAATAATGTTTATGTTGCTTCTAGAACTTCAGAAAATTTAGGAAAACTAAACGTAACGCACATTCCGTTTGATGTGCTAACAGATACACTTGATATTTCCTTATTACCAGCTGCTATTGATGGTTTGGTTTATTGCCCCGGAAGTATCAATCTAAGACCGTTTCGTGGTTTAAAATTAGAAACTTTTGAGAGTGATATGCAAATAAATTTCTTTAGTATGGTAAAAGTCATCCAATCTATTATACCACAACTTACTGCTTCTAATCAGTCTAGCATAGTATTGTTTAGTAGTGTAGCGGCCTCTATGGGTATGCCTTTTCATACTAGTGTAGCTGCAGCAAAAGGAGCAATAGAGGGTTTTGCTAAAGCTTTAGCGGCTGAGTATGCCCCTAAAATTCGAGTAAATGTAATTGCACCTTCCTTAACCAATACTCCATTAGCAGATAAATTTTTAAATAACGAAACCAAGCAAGAAAAGTCTGCCGAAAGACATCCATTAAAACGATTTGGTCAACCAGAGGATTTAGCGCAAATGGCTAGCTTTCTACTTAGCGAAAATTCATCATGGATTTCAGGGCAAATTATGCATGTAGATGGCGGAATGTCTACTTTATTAGTTAATGGATGATATATTTTTTGATGTATTCCATTTTAAGAAAAAAATAAAATATGAATGTATTCTGGTTTCGACGTGATTTAAGAATTGACGATAATAATGGCTTTTACCAAGCTTTAACTAGTGGTAAAGATGTTCTTCCAATATTTATTTTTGACTCAGACATTCTAAACGAACTTCCAAAAGATGATGCCCGTGTTACTTTTATTCATGAATTAGTATCTAAAATAAATGCAGAATTACAAAAAAAAGGAAAATCACTAGCTGTATTCCACGGAGAGCCAGCAGCCATTTTTGAACAGTTGGCTGTAGATAATAAAATTGAAACGGTTTACACGAATCATGATTATGAACCTTACGCCAGAAAACGTGATTTAGCTGTTTTTCAAATTTTTAAAAAATTCAAAATAGAATTTTTAACCTACAAAGATCAAGTTATTTTTGAAAAGTCGGAAGTTACAAAGGACGACGGATTGCCCTATGTTGTTTATACTCCATTCTCTAATAAATGGAAAGAAAAATTTAAAAATACACCCTTAGAAAATTATAAATCAGAAGATTTTCTAGATAAAATTGCCACTCACTCCTACCCTTTTTTGAGTATTGAAAATATAGGTTTTGAAACTTCTAAAATTAAAGTAACTCCTTATGATGTTTCTAGTAGCTTAATTCAAAATTATGAATCAACACGAAACTTTCCCTATCAAAATAAAACCTCATACTTAGGGGCGCATCTTCGTTTTGGAGCAGTATCGATTCGGAAAATGGTAAGTAAAGCCATTCAAGAGCAAAATGAAACGTTCCTGAAAGAACTAATTTGGAGAGAATTTTTTATGCAAATATTGTGGCATTTTCCACACACTAAAAATGCGAGTTTCCGACCAAAATACGATGCTATACAGTGGAATAATAATGAAGACGATTTTAAAAAATGGTGTGAAGGAAAAACAGGTTATCCCTTTGTAGATGCTGGCATGCGTGAATTGAATGCTACAGGACACATGCACAATCGGGTACGAATGATAGTGGCAAGTTTTTTATGCAAACATTTACTTATAGATTGGAGATGGGGCGAAACCTATTTTGCCCAAAAACTATTAGATTACGAGCAAGCTAGTAATGTAGGAAACTGGCAATGGGCAGCAGGAAGTGGTGTTGATGCTGCACCCTATTTCAGAATTTTTAATCCTACAGAGCAAATCAAAAAGTTTGACAAAGACCTAAAATACATCAAAAAATGGGTTCCAGAACTTGAAACCTTTGATTATCCAAAACCAATTGTAGATCATAAAATGGCAAGAGAACGTTGCTTGAGAATTTTTAAAGAAGCCGTTGGGTAAAGCTATTTAATACTTCTAATTTTATCAAAATTCAATTCATCAAAATGTCTAATTACTTCATTTGCTAATGACAAATCTTGCATTTTAGAATTCTCACTATCATACCCTATGCAGTATATTCCTGCCGCATTAGAAGCTATAATCCCATTGGTACTATCTTCTATAACAATACAATTTTCTTTTGATGTATTTGATAAAGAAACGGCGTGTTCAAAAATTGCAGGATGCGGTTTCGATTTCGGAAAATCTTCACCAGAAACAATATGACTAAAATAAGAATGCAAATTGAAACGTGAAAAAACGCGATCGATAGTTACTTTTGATGCTGATGATGCCAGTATCAATTGCATACCGTTGTGATATAAATCTTTAATTAATTTTTCAACACCTTCTAATAGAATCAAATCTTCTTTTTTATCGAATGCATCATTAAAAAGAGTTCGTTTTCTTAAAATCAATTCTTCTACATCATGTTCTAAATCGAACGATTGTTTCAATTTCTGAAAAGTATTTCGTGTAGAATTTCCCATATAAGTTGTAAACAATTCTTCAGAAACTTTAATATTTAATTCGTCAAAATGCTGAAAATAGGCATAATGATGAACGGGTTCTGTATCAACAATAACTCCATCCATATCGAAAATTACAGTTTGTATCATTTGAAGTTAGGGGTTGGAGGTTAGAGGTTTGAAGTTTTGGAGTTTGGTTCGTTATTTTTAAGTAAATATCGAATAACTGTTTCGGCTGCATGCAATCCGAAAAGTCCGGGCATATAACTGTTGGTTCCGTAAAATGATTTTTTAAAATTAGAACCATCTGTCATTTTCAAGCTTGTTTCATCTTGAATTTCTGAAGAATAGACTACTTTTAATTTATCAATTTTTACAGCTTTCAATTTCTTTTTCATGGCTTTTGCCAAAAAACAATTTACAGTACTATTGATGTCGGCCACCTTTACTTTAGAAGCTTCCATCTTTCCGCCAGCACCCATACTGCTGATAATTTTTACTCTTTTTCGCTTTGCTGCTATAATCAAATTTAATTTTGGTGTTAAGCTGTCAATGCAATCCAAAACATAATCATAGTCTTCAGTAACAACCTCAAAAGCGCGTTCTGGCGAAAGAAATTCTTTAACTTTAGTCAATTTCAATTCCGGATTTATGTCTAATAAACGGTTGCCTACTATATCTATTTTAGGTAAACCTACTGTTGAATGCAATGCTGGCAATTGCCTGTTAATGTTAGTTATATCAACAACATCTCCATCAACTATTGTCATATTACCAACACCCGCTCGTGCAATAAATTCGGCTGCAAAAGAACCAACTCCTCCAACTCCGACGATTAATACATTTGCTTTTTTTAAATTTTCTAAACCTTCTTTTTTAAATAAAAGTTCAGCTCTTTCTGTCCATTGTGCCATTTTTCTGTTCTTTAATTCTGAAATGCTTCGCCAGTTCCGCTGACGCTCGGGTCAAAAATCGTTAATCAACAATCTTCAATCAAAAACATTTTTATAATTATTTCCTATTTGTTTTTGGAGTTCATCCAAAGTTATATTTTTATATTTTGCAGCTAATGCATATACTTCATAAATTCCTTCTTCAATCGTATCAGTTTCTAGAAAAAACTGATCATTTGGAACATTGCTAAAAACGTTTTCCAATTCAGGATTTAGTAATAAATATTTGCCAAACGACAAATAAAATCCATTTTCAATCAGTTGCCTAGCAACTAGTTCATTTTTTGAAAATCCGTGAATAATCATTGGAACCGAAATAGCAAGTCGCTTTTTAACTTCAATTACTTCTTGAAAAGCAGCAACACAATGAATTATGACTGGCTTTTTATATTTTTCGGCTAAAAGCAATTGCTTTTCAAATACAGCAATTTGTATGTCTAACGGAGTCTCAATACGTTTATCTAATCCACATTCTCCAACTGCCAAACAATTTATAGTTTGAAGTTTACTTTCAATAATCTTTAATTCGGTCTCTACCCTATTTTCTTGAATTTTCCAAGGATGAATACCTATGGAATAGTAAGGAATTTTTTCATCAAACTCATTTGGATATTGATTGACTAATTCTAAAATATCCTTAGAATTAGTGTAATTATGAGTGTGTAAATTAAAGAATTCCATTTTGCAAAAATAGTTTAAAAGTTGTAAAACCACAAAGCATTAAAGACACAAAGTTTTTTACCTTTGCTACTCTGAAATAGTAGTATGATCAAAACTGGTTTGCAACGTTATATTGATAATTATAAGGGATTTTCTAGAGAGATTTGGATTCTTGCTATTATCACCTTTATCAATCGCGCAGGAACGATGGTGTTGCCTTTTTTGACCAAATATTTAAAGGAAGATTTGCAGTTTTCTTATAATGAAGTGGGTTGGATTATGGTCTGTTTTGGTTTTGGTTCAATGCTAGGCTCTTGGTTGGGCGGAAAATTATCCGACAAAATCGGATTCTATAAAGTCATGGTTTTT
This sequence comes from Flavobacteriaceae bacterium, assembly GCA_947457255.1. GTDB lineage: Bacteria > Bacteroidota > Bacteroidia > Flavobacteriales > Flavobacteriaceae > Flavobacterium. The sequence goes on along the minus strand of CANGUZ010000044.1, from coordinate 4,285 downwards.
AGTTTGTTTACAAGCGGAATGCTATTTTTTATTTTACAATTCATTACGTCATTTTGGGGCTTGTGCTTTAGTGTTTTTGCAATTATGACTATTGCGGACATGTTTAGACCTGCCATGTTTGTATCACTAGGTGTTTATGCAAAACCTGAAAATCGAACAAGAGCTTTAACATTAGTTCGATTGGCTGTAAATCTTGGTTTTGCTGCTGGTCCTGCTTTAGGAGGATTAATTATTATGGGAATTGGCTACAAAGGATTATTTTGGACAGATAGTTTAACCTGTATTATTGCTATTCTAATTTTTGCATTATTAGTAAAAGAAAAGAAAAAAGCACCAACAATTGTTCATGATTCAAATACTGTTCAAGTTTTATCTGTTTTTAAAGATAAAATATTTTGGCTTTTTCTATTTGTTTGCTTTCTTACTGCAGTACTTTTTTTTCAAATATTTACCACTTTACCGTTGTATCATCATGAAATGTTTGGATTAACTGAGTTTCAAAGTGGATTGCTACTTACCTTAAACGGATTACTTATTTTTTTCTTAGAAATGCCAATAGTAAGCGCCTTTGAAAGACATAAAATTAGCAAAACTAAAATTATGCTTTGGGGTTCATTACTTATGGCTATTAGTTTTTTTGTATTAATGATTACTGGCTGGGCTGGAATTTTTATTTTCAGCATTATTTTTATCACTTTTGGCGAGATGTTTATTTTTCCTTTTTCGAATTCGTTTGCACTAAGTAGAGCACCAAAAGGTCATGAAGGACGCTATATGGCTTTGTTTACGATGAGCTTCAGTTTGGCACACATTACCAGTTCAAAAACAGGAATGGAAGTAATAGACCGCTATGGCTATCAAACAAACTGGATTTTGATGGGAACTCTAGGAATCATTTCTGTTATTAGCTGTTTTAGATTACTTTATCTACTAAAAAAGGAAAGTAAATTGTAATCTCTTTTTCTATAAATTAAAATTTGAATTTAGCCATTAAAAAATATTTATACATGAATATTAAACTTATAGCCATTGGCAAAACTGATAATAAAAATTTACAATTACTTATCGAAGAATATCAAAAAAGATTGTCTTTTTACATCAAATTCGATTTAGAAATCATTCCTGATATTAAAAACGTAAAAAACTTGTCAGAAAGCCAGCAAAAAGAAAAAGAAGGCGAATTGATTTTGTCTAAAATTTCATCAACAGACCAATTGATTTTATTAGATGAAAACGGAAAAACATTTTCTAGCATAGGATTTTCAGAGGAATTGCAAAAGAAAATGAATGCTGGAATTAAAACTCTAGTTTTTGTAATTGGTGGTCCCTACGGATTTTCTGAATCGCTTTATGCAAAAGCAAACGGAAAAATCTCGTTATCATTAATGACTTTTTCACACCAAATGGTGCGTTTGTTTTTTATTGAGCAATTGTATCGCAGCTTTACTATTTTAAAAAACGAACCGTATCATCATCAATAATATTATTTATGCAGATTCTGTATTAATTTGATGCATTCTACAGCCTCTTTTACATCATGAACCCTAAGAATTTTTGCTCCTTTTATCAATGCAATTGTATTTAAAACTGTTGTTCCGTTTAAAGCATCATTAGCATTAGAATTCAATACTTTATAAATCATAGATTTTCGAGAAATACCTACTAAAATGGGTAATTCTAACATTTGAAACAATTCAATATTTTGCAATACTTCATAATTTTGTTCTAACGTTTTTGCAAATCCAAATCCTGGGTCTAGAATCAAATCAGTAATTCCTAAGCTTATAGCTTTTGCTACTTTTTCAGAAAAATAGAAAATCATTTCCTTAACAATATTATCATAATTGGTTAGTGATTGCATGGTTTGCGCTGTGCCTCGCATGTGCATCATTATATAAGGAATTTTATATTTTGCTATGACTTCAAACATATTTTCATCTAAACTACCAGCAGATATATCGTTTATCATAGCTACTCCATTTTCAATACAGACCCTAGCCACTTCACTTCGAAAAGTATCGACAGAGAGCATTGCTTCAGGAAACTGTTTTAAAATAGATTGTATTACTGGAAGTATTCTTTCTAATTCTTCTTTTTCTGAAACAAACTCCGCTTTAGGTTTGCTAGAATAAGCGCCAACATCAATGATAGTTGCTCCTTCAGAGAGCATTTTTTCTACTTGATCCAAAATCTCTTTCTCATTTGTATGCTTGCCCCCATCAAAAAAAGAGTTAGGAGTAACATTCAAAATACCCATTACTTTTGGTGTTGCTAAATCAATGAGATTTCCATTGCAGTTTATGGTCATTTTTTAAGATTTAATTTTTGAGTCGAGGTAAATAAATTTGAAAACTCATGATTCAAAAAAATATACTATTTTTGACCCTAAACCACAAGACAAAATCGTTCGAAACAAAAAAATTGAATACAAATATACATCAATAATGAAGAATACATCACAAGAATACGATGCGGTTATAGAAATTTGTCGTACCCTTTTTATTAACAAAATGAAAGATTATGGCAGTGCTTGGCGTATTTTAAGATTACCATCATTAACCGATCAAATATTCATAAAAGCGCAAAGAATTAGAAGTTTGCAAGAAAATGACATTCGAAAAGTAAATGAAGATGAAACCGGAGAATTTATTGGAATCATTAATTATTCAATAATGGCTTTAGTACAATTAGAGCTTGGTGTGGTAGACCAACCTGATTTAGATGTTAAAAAAGCAACTGAATTTTATGATACCAAAATAAAAATTACAAAAGAACTAATGGAAGCTAAAAATCACGATTATGGAGAGGCTTGGCGAGAAATGCGTGTGAGCTCATTAACCGATTTAATATTGCAAAAACTACTTCGTGTAAAGCAAATTGAAGATAATAAAGGAAAAACATTAGTTTCAGAAGGTATTGATGCCAATTACCAAGACATGATTAATTATTCCGTTTTTGCTTTAATTTTAATGGGATTTTCATCAAAAAAATAATTTTGGTATTTCTTTTTTAAATTATCTTGTTTATATTTACCTTTTACAAATAACATAATGAAAAAATATATAGTTCAGTTTTCACGAATTTTTGTTGGAATTTTATTTATAATTTCAGGATTAATTAAACTCAACGATCCAGTTGGGTTTTCCTATAAACTAGGTGAATATTTTGGAGAAACCGTTTTAAACGTCCCTTTTCTTGAACCTTATGCTCTAGCTATTGCTGTTTTTATAGTTATTTTTGAAACGGTTTTAGGATTTATGTTACTCATAGGCTATAAATCTAAATTTACGATTTGGAACTTATTGTTAATGATTGTATTCTTTACATTCCTTACATTTTATTCCGCCTATTTTAATAAAGTAACAGATTGTGGTTGTTTTGGAGATGCTTTAAAATTAACTCCGTGGCAATCATTTACAAAAGATGTTGTGTTGCTGTTTTTTATTTTGATATTGTTTTTTAATAAAAAATTAATCAAACCCATATTTGGTAATCAATTTACGAATGTACTTTTTACAATCAGTATTTTTCTATGTCTCTTTATGGGGTATTGGGTTTTAAATCATTTGCCTTTAAAAGATTTCAGAGCCTATAAAGTGGGGACTAACATCATTAAGGGAATGGAAATACCTGAAAACGCTCCAAAAAGTGTAATTGAAATGGTATTTATTTATAAAGTAAATGGGGTAAATAAAGAATTTACCGAAAAAGATTTAATGTCTATTCCTGAAGGAGCAACGTTTGTAGACCGAAAAGACAATATAATTTCTTTAGGCTATGTCCCTCCTATCCATGATTTTACATTAGAAAAGGATGGGTCTGATTATAAAGATGAACTATTAAAAGAACCTAAACTAATGCTTTTTGTTGCTTATGATTTATTAAAATCGGATAAAAAAGGATTAGAAAAATTAGAGACATTAAATCGTTTAGCAAAATCTAAAGGATATAAAGTTATAGGAGCGACTGCTTCTTCATCAGAAGAAATTAATTCTATAAAAAAAGAATTCGGACAAACTTTTGATTATTATTTTTGTGATGCTACAACGTTAAAAACCATCGAAAGAGCAAATCCGAGTATTATTATCATTGAAAATGCAATAATTAAACAAAAAGTGCATTATAATGACATTCCTAAAATAAAATTATAGCTTATAAATTAATTATTTTAAACTATGAGTAGTTCCAAAAGCAGAAAAGTAAAAAGTATATTAAATATTAAAATCATACTAATTTTTATTGCTTTTTTTATTTTAGGATATTATCTTTTAAATCATGTTTCTGT
>CANGUZ010000043.1 GCA_947457255.1 Flavobacteriaceae bacterium | reverse complement strand
GAAAGCCCAACTGATGAACTCAAAAACCCGAAAAGTGGAATAAAAATAAACATATTAATCCAGCCAAAAATGCCCCAACCAAGTGATATTATTTTTTTCGAAGCCAACCAATAATAGTGGAGCGTGATTGAATTCCATATTTACGACAAACTTCGTAATTTGGTATTCTTCCTTGATCGATTTCTTGAACAGCTTGCAATTTAAAAGACATCGTTTAGTCTTTTTGAATACATTTTAAATAGTGACTCTCTTCTAGGTTTTCCATAAGGATACTTTTTGTGTATCGCTATTTCAAGACTAGACAAATGCAACATTTAAAAAGACTCTAAAATTTAGGGGTTTTTATTTTTAAAATATCTTCCACAAATCCTCAGCAGTCATTGGCTTGAAGAAGAAATCTTTAATCTGATCTTGGTATTCTTTTGCTTTATTAACATCAGAAATACTATCAGACGAGCTTACAAGATAGATTGTAGTGTTTTTATCTACTATATCATTTGTTTTTTTAAGTTCATCTAAAAACTGCCATCCGTCCATTATTGGCATATTTATATCTAAGAGAATTAAATCAGGCAAACTTGTCCCTAACTTAATTTTCCCTTTAATTTCTTCAATCGCCTCAAGACCATTCAAATAGAAAGAAGGCTTTACATCTATATTATTTTTAGTCAATAATTTCTTAATAATAAAGTGATACACTTTATCATCATCTACTACAAAAACATCTTTAAATTTACTCATTAAAAAAGATATTAAAGGTTGTGCCTACTCCCACTTCACTTTTTACCGAAACGCTTCCGCCCATAGCTTCAATTTGGTTCTTTGTTATAAACAAACCGATACCTCGAGAATCTTTATGATTATGAAATGTTTTATACATGCCAAATAGCTTTTTGCCATGTCTTTCTAAATTTATTCCTAAACCATTATCACTAATATTCAATACTCTTTTATCCTCATTAGTAGTAATAGAATAACTTATAATAGGAACTCTCTCAGGATGCGAATATCTTATAGCATTAGTTGTAAAATTAAGCAAAATGCTTTCTAAATAGGCTGGGTTATATGTTAATGTTTCGTTTTCCGAAATAGAATTGTTTATTATCACTTTATTTTTAGAAATTTCATCTGCTAAAATATCTAATGTTTTTGCTAAGAATTCATTTAAATTTAAATTCTCTTTTTTATTGACTAAAACAGTTTGTATCTCTACTAATTCTTTTAAATGATCTATAGTTTGAGTCAATGCATTTGATGAAGACCTGAGATAGCTATGATTTTCAGATAAATTTTCTGAATCGCTATCCTCTTCAATAATGTTTAACAACATGGCAATGTTCCCTGAATGTGAACGTAAGTTATGAGATACAATATGTGCAAAATTTAATAATCTACTATTTTGCTCTTCAACAATTTGAAGTGTTCGTATTAAGTTTTCTTCTTTTTCTTTTAGTAACGAAACGTCCGTATTTGTTCCAATTATTCGCAATGGTAAATTATTTTCGTCTCTTTCAATAATTTTTCCACGACTCTTAATCCATTTGTACTCACCATTTTTTGTTAATATTCTTTGCGTATTTTCGTAATAAGGTGTTTTTCCATCTATGTGATCTTGAGTATCCATAAAACATTTTGCAATGTCATCTGGATGTATCTTGCTGTCCCAAAATGAAATAGAATCAACTGTATCAACGGGTTCAAATCCTAAAATTCTCATAGTATGAGAAGAATAGAAAACCGATTTATTTACTACATCATAATCCCAAACTCCTTCAGAAGAAGCTTCTAGAGCAAACAAATAGCGCTCTTTAGAAAGCTTTATTTTTAATTCTTGTTCTTTATATTCAGTAATATCAGTTATTTTTCCATAAAAATTAACATCACCATTTCCTTCTAATTCAACAGTTGCAGTTCCTTTATACCATCGCAACCCTCTTAAAGGAAGAATAGCTCTAAACTCATGAACCCAAGATTTTAACTCCTTTTTTGCTTTATATATTGTAGCCATAAAAGTAACAAAGTCTTCTGCAACAATTTTACTTTTTAAAATATCTAAAGCAGGTTTATCCTTTTCTTCAATTGTTAAATCAAAATGTGTAATTACCGATTTACTTAAAAATGGAAAAAAAATAGTTCCCTCTTTTGTAAATGTAAATTGAAAAATTAAATCTGGAGATTGGAATAACAGTTTCTTATAATAGCTATTCTTTTCTTCAAGTAATTTTAGATTTGATTGTTTTTTGGTTTTCATAACTGTATCATAAATTTGTATAAAGTAAAATTTGATTTACTATTTTACCAGTACCATTTAACACAAGTCAAACTTAACGATAATAATCGTTTAAATACAAATAAATACGATGAAATACATAAATTTATAAAATATGTAAGTTTAATATTATAAATTATAGATTTTAATTTTGTTTTCGAGGATGAAAAGTATTTACAATCTGAGTTAAATGTGTTCTGTCTAGATGCACATAAATTTCAGTTGTGGTTATAGATTCGTGTCCGAGCATTAATTGAATAGACCTTAAATCGGCACCATTCTCAAGAAGATGTGTTGCAAATGAATGCCTAAAAGTGTGTGGACTAATTGTTTTATTAAGATTAATCTTTAAAACCAAATCTTTAATTATTGTAAAAATCATTGCTCGTGTTAATTGCCGTCCCCGTCTATTTAAGAATAAGGTGTCCTCATATCCTTTTTGAATAGGTAGATGCACTCGAACAAGATTATGATAATCCAAAATAATCTTTTGTGTAGTACTTCCTATAGGAACAAATCGTTGTTTGTTACCTTTTCCTGTAATTTTAACAAAGCCTTCCTCAAAAAATAAATCTGATATTTTTAATGCAACTAACTCTGAAACGCGAAGACCACAACTGTATAAGGTTTCTATTATTGCTCGGTTACGTTCTCCTTCTGGAGTACTTAAATCAATCGTATCAATGATAGCGTCAATTTCAGCAAGAGACAATGTATCAGGTAATTTACGACCAATACGGGGTGATTCGATTAAAGTTAAAGGATTATCTGTACGGTAATCTTCAAAAATTAAATACGAAAAAAAACTTTTTAATCCAGAGATTATTCTTGCTTGAGAACGCGCATTCACTTCTTTAGAAAGACTGTAAATAAATTGTTGGAGTGTTTCCTCTGTTATCTTTACAGGAGATATTTCAATGTGATTAGCCTCCAAAAAAAGGAGAAGTCGTTCTATATCAAACGTATAATTATCAATAGTATTTTTTGACAATCCTCGTTCTATTTTAAGATAGGATTGATAACTTTTTATATAGGTTTGCCAATTCATGATGCAAAGTAACGAAATGATAGGACAAAAAAAAACCGCGCCATTTGCGCGGTTTACTTTATTTAAATCAAAATCTTAGATTAAAAATGTAAAGTCAAGTTGATTGAAGAAACTCCAACACCACCAATTCCGAAAGATGAACCTTTACCAGTCTTAACTTCATCTTCTCCAGTTTCAGTAATTTTACCTTCACCTTCAATGGCAATAAGTGCACCGTAAGTATATTGAGCTCCAATAGAGATTTTAGGGAATAAAAAATACTCAGCACCAATAAATCCTTGTGCACCAATTCCAAATCCTAAACCAGAAGTCTCTTTTCTCTCGTACCCTGTGTCTGTTATTTTTTCTGAAGTAGAACTAATGTTTAACAAAAGATCTGCACCATAAAACCCTTGAAGTCTGGTACTACCTCTTCTCCACTCCTTACCTAGACCAGCAGTTAAATCAAAACCTGAATTTGTAGTTTTTTCACCAGCAATTTCCTCAGTATCACTTCCAACTTTGAAGTTTGCAATTACTCTTTGAGCAGTTTTGTCAGAAGTAAATCTTTTCCCTACAAACGTTCCTGCATTTTGAAAATCAACTGATGGAGCTGCATTTCCAGAATTATTGAATGCATTACCCACATAACTAAACAAACCATCAGCATTAAAACCGATAGCCCAGTCACCTGATTGAGGTAAATAGTTCTCTCCTTTTTTAGATTTCAAGTCTTGAGCATTGGCAAAACTAAATGCAAATACTGCTGCTGCTGTTAAAATAATTTTTTTCATAATAAATTTTGTTTAAAGTTTATAAATCAAAAGTATAAATTAAAGTATTTTTAAATTTTAACAAAATTTAGAGTTGTTAACAATTTTATTAACAAATAAATATTTTTACGTTAATAAAATAGGGATTCCTAAATTTAAATCCTTTAAAATACGATAAATATAATTTTTTAAGTCTTTGGGGCTATAAATCAAAAACTTGTTACATCTAAAAAATCAAACTAAAATTAGTATCCAACACATCAATGTTTTTCCTATTTTTACAAAAAAATAAGTATGAAATGAGCATGTTCTAAAATTGATCGCAAATACCAATTACGATATGCGACCCGAGCGGGAGCGAATAGGCAGAGCAATTACATTTGACCGATAAAAAATAATAAATACCAACATATGAAAATCATCATCATTAATGGTCCCAACCTCAATTTATTAGGAAAACGGGAGCCTGAGATATATGGAAGTGCAACTTTTGAAGACTATTTTGAATCTTTAAAAAGTAAATTTCCACAAATAGAATTGCATTATTTTCAAAGTAATATAGAAGGTGAATTAATCAATAAAATGCAAGATGTAGGTTTTTCCTATGATGGAATCATATTAAATGCTGGTGCTTATACACATACCTCCATTGGTATTGGCGATGCTGTAAAAGCCATTACAACTCCGGTGGTTGAAGTACATATTTCGAATACTTTTTCTAGAGAAAGTTTCAGGCATCAATCCTATATTTCTGGCAATGCTAAAGGTGTTGTTCTTGGGTTTGGAATGAAAAGTTATGAGTTGGCGTTATTGTCTTTTCTGTAGTGATAATTTTGAATTAAAATAATGGAAATTAACGAATTAACTGAAAAAGTTATTGGCCTAGCAATTGAAATTCATAGACACTTAGGCCCGGGTTTATTAGAATCAGCCTATCAGGAATGTCTCGTTTATGAATTGAAGAAAAATTATCTGTATGTTGAAAAAGAAGTAATTCTGCCTATAACTTACAAAGAAATTACTTTAGAATGAGGTTACAGAATTGATTTAATCGTTGATCAAAAGCTAATTATAGAGATCAAAACTGTTGACGCTTTTACAGATGTACATTATGCACAAATATTAACTTATTTGAAATTTAGTGTTTATTCTACTGGGCTTTTAATAAATTTTAATTCTAAATTACTCAAAGATGGAATTAAGCGATTTAAAATGTAATTCTTAATTTATAAGCTTTTTTAACACGGAGATTCACAAAGGAAAAGGAGGTAAATGTTATTAGAAAAAACTCCTCTAGCTCTGTGAATCTCTGTGTAAAAATTCAAATTATTAAATTCTGTAAAATTTTAGACTACCATAAATATATAACAGTTTACACAGAGATACACAGAGGAAAAAGAGATCTAATGAGTCTATATATAAAAAACTCCTCTAAATCTGTGAATTTCTGTGTAAAAATTAAAAGGTTTAAAAACAAATAACTGTTGACGCTTTTACAGATGTTCATTATGCAAAAATGTAACTCTTAATTTAAAAGCTTTTTTAACACGGAGGTAAATGTTATTAGAAAAAACTCCTCTAGCTCTGTGAATCTCTGTGTAAAAATTAAATGCTTGAAAAATAAAAAACTTTAAACCCTAGCTAAACTCTAACAATGTTTGCACCTATAGCGCGTAGTCGCTCATCAATTCTTTCGTAACCTCTATCTATTTGCTCTATATTTTGAATGGTACTGGTTCCTTTTGCTGATAAAGCTGCAATCAGTAATGAAATTCCAGCACGAATATCAGGCGAAGACATAGTAGTTGCTTTTAGTTGTGATTTGAAATCGTGTCCAATAACCACGGCTCTATGGGGATCACAAAGAATAATTTTTGCCCCCATATCAATTAATTTATCCACAAAAAACAAACGACTTTCAAACATTTTTTGATGAATTAAAACATCGCCTTTTGCTTGGGTAGCCACTACTAAAACGATACTTAATAAATCTGGTGTAAATCCAGGCCAAGGTGCATCAGATATAGTTAGAATAGAACCGTCAATATCTGTTTTTACTTCATATCCTTTTTCGTGAGCAGGAATATAAATGTCGTCTCCTTTTCTTTCTAGCGTAATTCCTAGTTTTCTAAATACATTTGGAATAACTCCAAGATTTTCCCAACTTACATTTTTAATGGTAATTTCAGATTTGGTCATTGCTGCCAATCCTATCCAAGAACCAATTTCTATCATATCAGGAAGAATTCTATGCGTACATCCGTCTAATTTTTCTACCCCTTCAATGAATAATAAATTAGACCCAACTCCTGATATTTTGGCTCCCATTGAATTCAACATCTTACAAAGCTGTTGCAAATACGGTTCGCAGGCAGCATTATAAACCGTTGTTCTTCCTTTGGCTAAAACTGCAGCCATAACTATGTTTGCAGTACCAGTTACTGAAGCTTCATCTAACAACATATCAGAACCGGTAAGTCCTTCTGGAGCTTCTACACCATAAAAATGATCTTCTCTATTGTAACGAAATTTCGCTCCTAAATTTATAAATCCCTCAAAATGGGTATCTAATCTTCGCCTTCCTATTTTATCCCCTCCTGGTTTTGGAATATATCCCTTTCCGAAACGCGCTAAAAGTGGTCCAACAATCATTATAGAACCACGCAATGAACCGCCTTCTTTTTTAAAAGCCTCTGTTTCAAGATAACCTACATTTACATCATCTGACTGAAAAGTAATGGAACTTTGTCCGTTTTTTTGAATTTTTACACCCAAATTTCCCAACAATGTAATTAACTTATTGACATCAATAATATCAGGAATATTGTTGATTGTAACTTTTTCTTCAGTTAAAAGAACGGCACACAAAATTTGTAATGCTTCATTTTTTGCGCCCTGTGGAGTAATATCGCCTTTTAGACGAATACCTCCTTCAATTTTAAAGGTTCCCATTTTTATTGATGTTATGGGTTATGGGTTATATTAGCTACTTGTTATCAAAGACAAACACATAACTTATAACGCACAACTATTTTACAAAGGTTTTCTATTTTGATTTTTATGAATCGGATTGTTTGATTTTCCGTTTTTAGAATTTTTTGGTTTTATACCTCCAGACGGAATAATTTTATTTGATACTCGTTTATTGGTTCGCATTAAATCGTTTGTATTCAAAAGCTCCTCCGTACTTTGAGTTAAGTTTATGGTTCCCTCTGATAACTCCAATAAATGTTCGAAAATCACATCATCTTTTACAGTGTCTTTGTTCCAACTCAAATAGGATTTCTTCATGTGATTAGCGATGACTTTAATCAAAGCATTCTTCATTTCGCCTTCTTCCCATTTGTTGGCAACATCAATCATATATTTGATATTATTACCATAAAATCTGTATTTAGGAAAATTTTGGGGATATTTCAAAACATCTGGTTTAAGCTGTAAAACTTCACGTGATGGAATTGGATACGGAGAGTCGGCAACCATCCTAAAATCAGACATAATAAATAGTTGATCCCATAATTTATGCTGAAAATCAGGCACATCACGCAAATGAGGATTTAAGCTTCCCATGACTTGAATGATATATTTAGCGGCTTTGTTCCGCTCAACATCATCCTCAATTACGGTGGCTTGATCTATCAATTTTTGCAAATGACGTCCGTATTCTGGAATGATTAAATGTTGTCTTTCAGAATTGTATTCTAAATTAAAGACTGTATCATTCGCATTTTCTTTTATATACTTTGAATTCATAATTTATAGGGAAACTATACCTTTTATAGTAGATACTTCTTGGTATTTATCGATTACTTCTTGAGCATTTTTTACGGTTACATCTATTGACACGCTAGTAAATTTTCCGGTTTTAGATTTTGTAGTCTTTATTACAGCTCCCATACAGTTAAATGCTTCCTCTACACGAAAAACATTATCATCAACTGAGGGGACAATAAATTTAAATAAATATTCTGCAGGCCAAGTATTGCTCATATCTAACTCCACTTTTAACCTTTCATAGAACTCAGCTACTTCTTTTTCTTTCTCGTTGTCCATTCTTAAACTAAAATAAAAGCAAATATACAGTTTCAAATGAGAATTATGAATGATGTATTATGAATTTTTGGTAAAACTGAATTATTAACTTCATTCATTTTTTTAAATCCCAATAAGTTTAAGTAAGTTTGCTCCTTATTTTTAAATCGTGCGCAAAGAAATAATAGTTATTATTGGCGGGCCAGGAACTGGAAAAACCACTATCATTGATGCATTGATAGCAAAAGGATACTGTTGCTATCCTGAGATTTCGCGTGAAGTTACATTAGAAGCAAAAAAACAAGGTATTGAACAATTGTTTCTTGAAAACCCCTTATTATTTAGCGAATTGCTTTTAGAAGGAAGAAAAAAACAATATAAAAACGCTCAAAATGAACCGCATGAAATTGTTTTTTTAGACAGGGGGATTCCCGATGTTTTAGCCTACATGCACTACATAGGCGATAGTTATCCTGCTTTTTTTGATGTTGCTTGTAGAGAACATATTTATTCTAAAATTTTTATTCTTCCACCATGGGAAGAAATTTATGAAAGTGACGATGCTCGCTACGAAAATTATGAACAAGCTAAGCTAATTTACACTCATCTCACTGAAACATACCAAAATTATGGTTATGAACTCATAGAAGTTCCAAAAGATAGTGTTGCCAATAGAATTCTATTTATTTTAGATAAAGTTTCTAATTCCAATCAAATTCAGTTGGATTTTAATTAATCGGATTCTCACTTTTCAGGTAAACACCAGAAACAAATCTGAAATCTATGCAAACAGCGTTACAAATTCTTCAAAAATACTGGAAACATGACGCTTTTAGATCGTTACAAAACGAAATAATTGATGCTGTTTTGAGCGGAAATGACACCTTTGCTTTAATGCCAACTGGCGGAGGAAAATCGATATGTTTTCAAATACCTGGCATGATGAAAGAGGGAATTTGTTTGGTAATATCGCCACTAGTTGCATTAATGAAAGATCAGGTTGCCAATTTGCAAATAAAAGACATAAAAGCAATTGCATTAACTGGCGGCATAAAGTCAGAAGAAATGATTAATCTTTTAGACAATTGTGAATTCGGAAACTATAAATTTTTATACCTATCACCTGAGCGTTTGCAATCGGATTGGATTTTAGAGCGACTAAAAAATCTACCTATCAATTTAATTGCTATTGATGAAGCACACTGTGTTTCGCAATGGGGTCATGATTTTCGTCCAGCGTATTTAAAAATAGCTGAACTAAAACCTCATTTTCCGAAAGCACCTTTTTTAGCGTTAACCGCAACTGCAACTCCTAAAGTAAAAGAAGATATTATTGCTGAATTGAGCTTGAAAAATCCTCAAATCTTTCAAAAATCATTTGCTCGAAAAAATATTGCCTACATGGTTTTTGAGGTTGAGGATAAACTATTTCGCATCGAACAAATTTTGAAAAAAAATCCGCAACCTTCAATTATATATGTACGCAACAGAAAATCGTGTCTGGATGTGTCTTCTCAGTTACAATCTCTGGGAATAAAGGCTACCTATTATCATGGCGGTCTCTCACCAAAAGAAAAAGATAAAAACATGCAATTGTGGATGCAAGAAGACGCACAAGTAATTGTGGCTACCAATGCATTTGGAATGGGAATTGACAAAGCCAATGTGAAAACGGTTATTCATATTCAACTTCCCGAGAATCTAGAAAATTATTATCAAGAAGCGGGCCGGTGTGGTCGAAATGGCGAAAAAGCATTTTCTGTGATACTTACAAGTCCATCAGATATTGTTCAGGCTGAAAGTCAGTTTATTGCTGTACTTCCAGACAAATCGTTTTTAAATACTATGTATGTTAAACTGTGTAATTATTTTCAAATTGCATACGGGGAAGGTATTAACGAACAATTTTCTTTCAACTTAAATCATTTTTGTTTAAAATATGGCTTTCCTATTTTAAAAACTTACAATGCGATGCAATTTTTAGACAGACAAGGAATTATTACTTTATCACAAGAATTTTCAGAAAAAATTACGCTTCAATTTATCATTTCTTCAAAAGAAGTGATTCGCTATATGAGTTTAAACCCAAATGACGAAGCTATAATCTTAACCATTTTACGAACATATCCAGGAGTATATGACATGCAAACCGCTTTTAATATACAATTAATTGCCAAAAAATCAAATCATTCTGAAAACGAAGTCCTAGCTGTTTTAAACAAGCTTAAAGAAAAAGAAATTATAGACTACCATTCTAAAAATAATGATGCTACACTCGTATTCAATGAAGTTCGTGAAGATGAGAGGACTATCAATAGAATTTCAAAATATTTAGAACGCCAAAACAACTTAAAAAAAGAACAACTAGATGCTGTGCTTCATTACATTCAAGAAAAAAATGTTTGTAGAAGCAAATTGATTTTGAACTATTTTGGAGAAAAAACAGATTCAGATTGTGGGGTCTGCTCCTATTGTATTGCTAAAAACAGTAAAAAAAGGAATACCACAAATACTACAGAAGCAATTATTATACTTTTAAATAAAGGGGATTTAAATTCTAGAGAAATTGAAATTAAATTAAAATACAATGCTGAGGATATTATCTTTGCGCTGCAACAATTATTAGATAATGATACCATAATGGTAAAACCAAATAATAAATACTCAATAAAATTATAATGGAAAAACTACGAATTGTATTTATGGGAACACCAGAATTTGCAGTTGGAATTCTTGATACAATACTAAAAAACAACTATAACGTAGTTGGAGTAATTACTGCTGCCGATAAACCTGCAGGACGTGGACAAAAAATAAAATATTCGGCAGTTAAAGAATATGCCCTAGCTAATAACTTGCATTTATTACAACCCACAAACTTAAAAGACGAAAATTTTATAAAAGAATTAAAATCGCTAAATGCAAATTTGCAAGTTGTTGTGGCTTTTAGAATGTTACCAAAAGCAGTTTGGGAAATGCCCCAATATGGCACCTTTAATCTTCATGCTTCACTCCTTCCTAATTATCGTGGAGCCGCTCCCATAAATTGGGCTATAATTAATGGTGAAACCAAAACTGGAGTAACCACTTTTTTTATTGACGACAAAATTGATACCGGCGCTATGATTCTAAGTGATGAAATTGAGATTTCGGAAAATGAAAATGCAGGACACTTACATGACAGATTAATGCAATTAGGAAGTAAAACCGTTGTTGAGACACTAGCTTTAATTGAAAAAGGAAATGTGGTTACTACAATTCAAAAAGAAAATCAAGAAATAAAAACAGCCTATAAACTAGATAAAGACAATTGCAAAATTGATTGGTCAAAATCAGGAGCTGAAATTCATAATCTTATTCGGGGACTTTCGCCATACCCAACAGCATGGTGCCTTTTTAAAGACGATAGTCAAGAATGGAATGTGAAAATTTATGAGGCTCAATTTAATGCTATAGAACATATAGAAAATATTGGCACCATTTTTTCAAATAGAAAGGAATTAAAAGTAGCTGTATTAGGTGGATTTCTTTCCATTTTAAGTCTTCAATTTCCAGGAAAGAAAAAAATGACAATTCATGAATTGCTCAATGGAATGACTTTTTCAGAAAACACAAAAGTTTGTTAGGTTGCGAAAACACTGAAACGAACGAATTTTCGACAAAAACAAGTCGCTTTATCAACAAATGATTCGAGTTATCAACAAATTAACTAAAAACATTGCGAAACGCTTGTGCAGTAAGGAATTCCTATTAAATTTGTTATCAGTAACAAAATGTTTAACCAACAATTAATAATTATTATTATGAATAAATCAGAATTAATCGATGCTATTGCTGCTGATGCAGGAATCACAAAAGCTGCTGCAAAATTAGCTTTAGAGTCATTTTTAGGTAATGTAGGAGCTACTTTGAAAAAAGGTGGAAGAGTTTCTTTAGTAGGTTTTGGATCTTGGTCAGTTTCTAATAGAGCTGCAAGAGACGGAAGAAACCCTCAAACAGGAAAAACAATAAAAATTGCTGCTAAAAATGTAGTAAAATTTAAAGCTGGTGCAGAATTGGAAGGTTCAGTAAACTAGTATACGTTTGTCTCAAATACATTAAAGTCTTCCTTTTGGAAGACTTTTTTTTTACTTTTATTAAAAAATTTTATGTATTTAAAAAAAATAGTGTTAAATTTATTGAAAATTACTACAAAATGATTTCAGAAAAATTAAAAAAAGGGCAATTACTTATTGCAGAACCTTCTATAATTGGTGATTTATCATTTAATCGTTCTGTTATTTTATTAGCAGAACACAATTCCGAAGGATCGGTAGGATTTATACTAAATAAACCTCTAAAATATACTATAAGAGATTTAGTCCCTGATATTGAGGCTAATTTTAAAATTTATAACGGAGGTCCAGTTGAGCAAGACAATCTTTATTTTATCCATAATGTTCCTAATTTAATTAATGAAAGTATAGAGATTTCGAGTGGTATTTTTTGGGGTGGTGATTTTGAATTGACGAGAAATTTAATCAATGAAGGAAAGATAAAGAAAGATAATATTCGTTTTTTTCTTGGTTATACTGGTTGGGAAACACAACAGCTAGAAAACGAAATGGCATCAAATTCTTGGATTATTGCCGAAAATATGTATCAAAATAAGATAATAGGTAAATCGACAACCGATTTTTGGAAAGAAAAAATTTTAGAATTAGGAGGTGATTATATTTTATGGTCTAATGCTCCCGAAAATCCATTATTGAATTAAGCTACAATAAAATCATTCAATAGATTCAATACTTTTTGCGAAAACGCTGTTTTATATTCCTTTTTTCTGTATTTCGTTATTGGCTGAATTCCTTTTATAACATTCGTAATAAACAATTCGTTTGCTTTCTGAAGATCAAAAGGGGAAATAGCCTCTTCAACCACTTCAATATTATCCATTTTCTTCACTATCGCTAAAATTTGTTTCCTCATAATTCCATTCAGACATCCTTCAGAAATTGGTGGGGTAATTAATTTATTATCCATTAACATAAAGACATTTCCTTGTACTGATTCTACAACATTTTTATCTTCATTCAATAACAAACAATTTTGTAAGTCATTCTCTTTTGCGTATATACTAGCTGTAATATTTATGACTTTATTGGTTGTTTTTAAAGTTGACAACAATTGTTTTGAAACATAAATATCTTTATACAAATCAACTTCATATTCTTTTGAATTTATATAATAGAACTTATTTTCTATAGGTAGTGAATGTATTAAAAAAGAGATGGTGTTTGTTTCAGGCAAATAATAACCGCCTGGGTTTCTATAAACTGTAATTCTAGCACGTACAGCATCTGAATAATCATTAGCATTTACAACTAACTTTATTTGTTCTTCGAAGTATTCCATAGTAAAATTCATTGGGATTTCCATCCTAAGAATTCGCATCGATGACATTAATCTAAAATAATGATCCTCAAGAAAAAGAATCCTATTATTAATAATTTTAACCGTTTCAAAAACGCCATCTCCATATAGAAACGCCCGATTATTATGCAATAAATTTGTTGAAGCTGGAAGAATAGTGCCGTTATAATTAATCATAATAAATAAAAAAGTCCCGATTATACGGGACAAATATAAGTTTAAATTAATAAAATATTAAACAGAACCTATGACATGTTTTAGGTCTGAAATTTGATTTTCCCATAATAGTTTTGCTTCATCAATTTCATCTGGTACAGCAAAATCTATTACCATAAGAGAAACATCTTTAGTTATTTCATCTTCAAGTATTCGCAATTCAAAAAAATAATCAGTATCTTTTTTATTTTCGTCTATCCATCTGAACTTTATTTTCTCTCCTGTCTTTTTTGATGAAAGTCTTGCGTTCTCCTCTGAATCATTCCAGATGAAAGTAAAATACTCCCCTCTTGAATTTACGTTATCTGCAAACCACTCAGACAAACCTGAAGGTGTTGATATATACTGATATAGCAACTGTGGTGAGGAGTTTATTGGGAATTCTAATTCGTATCTTGATTTTAGCTCCATTTCTTTTTCTAATTTTTTGGAAATATATAAATATTAAATCATAAAAAAGGATTTTTGAAAATAATTTTTTTTTCTCTTTTTAAATTTGTTACCTATGATTTATATTTTATATTTGCACCCGCATTCAAGGACTGCTTGACATGCATTTTATGGCGAGGTAGCTCAGTCGGTTAGAGCGCAGGATTCATAACCCTGAGGTCACGGGTTCAACTCCCGTCTTCGCTACAGAAGAAAATTCAACAAAAAAGCGGTTTAGTGTACACTAAACCGCTTTTTTTATGTCTAGTATTTTATTACTTTTACAAAGAGTACACCAAAACGAACACCAAACAAGACACTCTTTGACCAAAAAAAAATTTTCCGAACCTAAAATTTACTCCGGTGGTGTAGATGTCACATTATGGAATGAACTCTCCAAAGAAGAGCAAAATAAAGCGATGTCAAAAGATTGGTACATCTATTACAAATTTATAGATGATACAATTGGAAAATTAAAGCGAATGCCTAACATAATAAGAAGGATGCAATAGGTGTAAAACTAAAAAAGAAAGATAAAAAATACTTACTCATTTAAGAGATGCTTTGGAGTGCCTTTTAGAAAAAGGCTTAAATCCATATTTAGACCCCAATTTGAGCACACTCGAATCAGAAACATCAAGTTCAAGTAAAAAAAATACACCTATTATCAACCAACTTCCTGATAGCAAAGAAACTTTAGTAATTCCTGAACCAATAAAAGTTGAACAACAGGAAGCCGTTTTATCTATTTAAGAAGCTTTTGAGTATGCTTTAAAAGTTAAGAAAAAGTCATTAAATAAAACTTCTTACATCAATTTTGCAGGAAGAATTAATCGATTCAAAAAAGCATTAGACGAAAATGCTCCAATCACATCTTTAACACGCAAAAAAAACTAATGAATATTTAAATGGTATTTTAGAAAGTACAAGTGCTCGTAACCGAAACAATTCTAGAATTGACTTAAGTTCTTTATTTGAAGTTTTGGCTAATAATGAAATAATATCAGAAAATTTTAATAAAAGAATAAACACCATAAAACTAAACCTGAAAGAAACAAAACATACACTCCGGATATGCAACAAAACATCTATTCTTATCTTAAAAAAAACTGACCCTATACTCCTACTGTTCATAAAATTAATATCTTATAATTTTTTACGCCCGGTTGAAGTTTGTCGATTGAAGATTAGAGAT
>CANGUZ010000042.1 GCA_947457255.1 Flavobacteriaceae bacterium | reverse complement strand
TGATTTAATATTATTTATATGCGCATTTACGGTATTTAAAATAATTCAAAAAGTAAATAAGTTTTAAAAGATAATCAACAAAAACGAAAAGCTTGTGATTAATCCAAATATTTTTTGATTTTGAAATAAACTACTTCTTTGCAAAGCCAAGAATTCAATTATAAGAGATTCACATATTTTCAAAAAACTTTTTAATCTTCGAATCTGTGGAAAAAAATCGAAATAGCATTTCGAGGAATTTAACCAAAAAATATTCAAATTTAAAATAGTAAAAAGCAATTTTAAAGAACTTTTTTACTGCATTTATTTGAACTTACTGATATGTTTTTTATGGGTTTAACGATTATTTTAACGGTTTATCGAAAAAATTTAATTGTTTATTTAATTCATTCTACTTTAGCCAAGTAAGTAATATTAACTCATAAAAAAAGCCCCATGAACACAAACATTACAACACTAGCCTTAAATCTTTTAATTTCTGAAAGAGTAAATCACAGAATCATTTTTGGTAATAAAATCATTGAAATTTTACAGCAAAATATTGAAGATATTGAAAATGAAAAAGAAAACAAAGACATATTCTTAAAATCAATTAAGAATTGTATTAAAAATCCAAATTGTGAATCAAGAATATCTTTTTTTGAACATGCTAAATATTTTAATCAAAAAATAAATGGTGACATTCGTTTATCTTCCGTTGCATAATTATCTGTAAATGTTTTAAACATTGCGGGTATAGAGCAGGATTATTATAAATGATACTAAGAGGGCGTCCTTTGCACAAAAATAAAGACACATTTTATCGAAGCGAGCTTCATAAAATGTGTCTTATTATTTTTGTGGGGAGAGCAGGATTCGAACCTGCGAAGTTCACACAGCAGATTTACAGTCTGCCCTCGTTGGCCGCTTGAGTATCTCCCCAATTGAAGAAACGAAATTTGTTCTTCTTAGCGGTTGCAAATATAAAAACTGTTTCGATGTTTACAAACAAATTTGAAATTAAATCTCATACTATTTGTAATCATTTGGTTTTGAGTTTAAAAAAAAATCTCCTTAATGGAGATTTTTATAAAAAATCAATTATTTACCTAAAAGTTCTACAACTTTAGCTTTTAATTCAGCCCCTCTTAAATCTTTTGCAACGATTTTTCCTGAAGCGTCCAATACTAATGTTGAAGGAATTTGTTTTATATTGTATGTTAAAGCAATTGGATCATCAAACTCTTTTAAGTTTGAAATTTGATTCCATGTCAACTTATCTTTAGCAATGGCTTCTTTCCATTTTGCAGCATCTTTATCAAGTGAAACTCCAATAATGTTTAATCCTTTTGCATGCAATTCATTATACATAGCCACATTTGCAGGGTTTTCTGCTCTACAAGGAGCACACCATGAAGCCCAAAAATCGATTATAGTTACTTTTCCTAAGCTTTCTTTTAAGGAAATAGATTTTCCGTTAGGACTTGGAGCTATAAAGTCGGGAGCAACACTTCCAACTTCAGTGGCACCAACTGCTGCAACCGGTTTAGTAAGTTGGTCTAATTTGGTTTTTATGTTTTTACCGTGTTTAGTATCTTTTATAGATTTGTCTAAAGCAGTATAGTATTTTTTAATTTTTGAAACATCAGGAATCATTTGATTAAACATTCCTTCTATAATTAATGCCGATATAAATGCTTTTGGATGCGTATTTAAATATTCTTCAGATTGTTTCGCAAACTCTTCTTGAAATTTACTGTATTCTTTTCTTAAACTATTCATGACAACTGTATCGTTTTTTTGTTGCGCTTCGGTCATTTTAGCCATGTTGTCATTCTGAAACTTCATCATTTTCTTCTGAATTTTCATACCATTCTCTTTATAGCTAGTCAATTCTTCATTGTTATAAGTTCCGGTAACTTTTGTAATAGAAATACTGTCTTTATTTATAACCATATCAATATCACCATTTTCTAAGATAAACGGAATTTTACCCTCCACTTTTTCAACTTGAATTAAATGCATTTCAGGCTCTTTTGCAGATCCTTTAAAAGTAAATTTACCGTCTTCAATTTTTACAGTGTCAATAGGTTTTAGTTGCCCAGTAACTTGATCTTGAACTTCAAGAGTAACCGTTTTCCCATTTTCAATACCTTTAATAGTTCCTGTAACTATATATTCGTTCTCTCCGGCTTTATTACATGATAGTATGAATACAACTAGTGCAAGTACTAATACAATTTTTTTACTCATGGTTAAAACATTTTTTTGGTATTTGTGAATCATCGATTTCATTTTAAATTTTGAATTTGAATTTAAGTTTGCAAAAGTATTTAAATTTATAAGTAATTTATAATTTTATCACTTAATTTTATGTTATAGTTTTAATACTTTGGTTTAAATATGGAGAAGTCTAAGTTTTATGCACAGTTTTGTTAAATACTTAGGTTTAAATTAATTCTGTTTTAATACTTTAACTAAAAATTAATAAGTGTTTTTTCGTATGCCTTTCTAAAAAAATTAAATTTATGGTCTATGAATAACAGTATAAAAAAAGGGTTCTACTTTAAGCAATATGAAGCGCCATTTAAATCGCCTTTTGATAAGCTTTTTGAAATTTTCAAAGAATTAATTACCCACACTTCTGGCGATTTTGATGAAGCTATAGATTGGTTACGAGCTTTAGATAAGGAATACAAACTCACAGACTCAGCCTATACTATTGATGATTTTATTGAAGATTTAAAGAAAAAAGGCTATATCCGTGATGAATTGAAGGAAGATGGCACTTCTGGAACTGGTATTACTGCAAAAACAGAACGAGCCATTCGCCAGCAGGCTTTAGATCAAATTTTCGGAAATTTAAATCGCAGCGGAAGTGGCAATCACAAATCAAAACATTCTGGAAATGGTGACGAGCATATAGGAGAATTTAGAGAATTTCATTTCGGTGACGGTTTAGAACGAATTTCTTTAACTGAAAGTTTGCGAAATGCTCAAATTAATAATGGTGTTGAAAGTTTTCAACTTACCGAAAATGATTTGATTGTTGAAGAAACGCAATTCAAGTCGCAAATGAGTACCGTTTTGATGATAGACATTAGTCATAGTATGATATTATATGGCGAAGATCGAATAACGCCAGCTAAAAAAGTGGCGATGGCACTAGCTGAATTAATAACGACACGTTATCCGAAAGACACTCTAGATATTCTGGTTTTTGGTAATGATGCTTGGACAATAGCCATTCGGGATTTACCTTATTTAAAAGTTGGTCCTTATCACACCAATACTGTTGCTGGTTTACAACTTGCTATGGATTTATTGCGAAGAAAAAGGAATACCAATAAGCAAATTTTTATGATTACCGACGGAAAACCAAGTTGTGTTCGTGAGCGTGACGGTTCCTATTACATGAATAGCAACGGATTGGATGAATACATTGTAGATAAATGTTACAATCAAGCACAACAAGCCCGTAAACTACATATTCCCATTACCACTTTTATGATTGCCAACGATCCGTACCTACAAAAATTCGTCAATCGGTTTACAGAAGCCAACCAAGGGAAAGCTTTCTATACTGGGTTAAAGGGTTTAGGTGAAATGATTTTTGAAGATTATGAAGCCAATAGGAAGAAAAAATTAAAATAGAATCGATTTCAATTTCAATTACAATAGCAATAATAAATTACAATTTAAAAAATAATAATGAACAATATAAACACATTAGGCGAATTAATTCAATCGGGATATCAAAGCAAAAGTATCAAAGACGAGTTGAGACATAATCTTCGTGAAAAAATCAAGTCAGGGAAACCAGTTTTTGAAGGCGTTCATGGATTTGAGAATACGGTCATTCCAGAATTAGAGCGTGCTATTTTATCACGACATAATATTAATTTATTAGGGCTTCGGGGTCAAGCCAAAACGCGATTGGCTCGAAAAATGATTGAGTTGTTAGACGAATATATGCCAATTGTTGAAGGTTCTGAAATAAATGATGATCCGTTAAAACCCATTTCACGATTTGCTAAAGATTTGATTGCTGAAAAAGGTGATGCAACACCCATAAAGTGGATTCATAGAAGCGAACGTTTTTTCGAAAAATTAGCAACACCAGATGTCACCGTTGCTGATTTGATAGGCGATGTAGATCCTATAAAAGCGGCTAATTTAAAATTATCGTATGCAGATGATCGTGTGATACACTTTGGAATGATTCCAAGAGCCAATCGATGCATTTTTGTCATTAACGAATTACCCGATTTGCAAGCTAGAATTCAGGTGGCATTGTTCAATATTTTACAAGAAGGCGACATACAAATTCGCGGTTTCAAATTAAGAATGCCGTTAGACATGCAATTTGTTTTTACAGCCAATCCAGAAGATTATACCAATCGTGGAAGTATTGTAACTCCTTTAAAAGATAGAATTGGTTCTCAAATACTTACTCATTATCCAGATACTATTAAAATTGCCAGAACAATAACTGAGCAAGAAGCTAAGCTCGATGCAACTCAAAGTGATTTGGTTTTCATTCCTTCATTAGCTAGAGATTTATTGGAACAAATTAGTTTTGAAGCGCGTGAAAGCGAATATATTGACCATAAAAGTGGCGTTAGTGCTAGAATGAGTATAACTGCTTTAGAAAATTTAGTCAGTACTGCCGAGCGACGTGCACTAAAATCTGGAGCTGACACCACTACAATAAGATTATCTGATTTTATGGGAATCATACCATCAATAACCGGAAAAGTGGAATTGGTTTATGAAGGCGAACAAGAAGGAGCAGCCGAGGTGGCACAACATTTAATAGGAGATGCCATACATACTTTTTTTCCAGCTTATTTTCCTAAAATTGAAAAGCTGGAAAAACAAGAAGAAAGAAACGCCTATTCTGATATTATAGATTGGTTTTTTACTGAAAGCGGTTTTGAGTTGTTGGACGATTGTTCTGATGAAGAGTACAAGAAAATTTTAGATGCTATAATTCCACTAGAAATTTTAATCAAAAAATACCAACCCAATGTTGATGCCCACGAAAAACATTTTATGAAAGAATTTGTTCTTTGGGGATTAGTAGAATATAATAAACTCAGTAAAGACAGGCTTTCAGATGGTTATCAGTTTAAAGATGTGTATGGAAGTTATATTAGTAAATTATAAGACTATTTAATTTTTTTTAACCACTGAAATAATTTTTCCTCTAACTCACACTCAATAATGGGTTTAGAGATGTAGTCATTCATACCCGCTTTGATGCATTTTTCTTTTTCATCTAACATGATTCCAGCTGTTAATGCAATAATAGGAATTACATTATTGTTATTTAATGCTCTGATTTCAGCTGTGGTTTCATAACCGTTTTTTTCGGGCATTTGAATGTCCATTAAAATTAAATCGAAAGCTTCACTTTTAAATAAATCAATAGCGATATCTCCGTTATAAGCTTCAAAAATGATGCAATTAGGAAGTATTTTTTTTAGTAATGTTTTAGATAAAAGCATGTTTATTTTATTGTCTTCTACCACCAAAATTTTTATCGTTGTATGATTTACTATAGTATGTTTTATTGAATTTATTTCAATTTTTGGAAAAGAATTTCCTTTGGATATTTTAACGTCTAAAGTAAAATTAAAATCACTTCCTTTTCCAAATTCACTAACAAGTTGCAGTTTACTATTCATTAAACCTAATAACTGATTTGAAATAGCTAAACCAAGTCCTGTGCCACCAAATTTTCGAGTGGTTGTAGTGTCTTCTTGAACAAAAGAGAAGAATATTCTTTCTTGATTTTGCTGTTTTATACCAATTCCTGTGTCCTTAACCGAAAAATATAGTGTAGAAACTTCCTTATTTACAGAATGCAACTCTTTGACTGTTAAAAAAATAGAACCTGAAGGTGTAAATTTTAAAGCGTTACTGATTAGATTTACTAAAATTTGCTTTAAGCGCAAGGCATCAACAAAAACAAACTCAGGAACCTGATTATCGATAGTTAAAATTAAGTCAATATTTTTTAGAATAGCTTGATGTTTAAATAAATCGACCACTTGATTTAGTAAATCGAGAAGATTGATTTCTTCAATATTGAGTTCTAACTTACCAGATTCTATTTTTGAAAAATCTAAAATATCGTTAATAATTTCCATTAAAGTATTGGCGGATTCTTTAACAGTATCCATATATTCGGCTTGATTTTTTTCGAGATTTGTTTTTAATAATAAATCACTAAAACCTATAATTCCGTTCAAAGGAGTTCGAATTTCGTGACTCATATTCGCAAGAAAATCGGATTTAGATTTGTTTGCCGATTCTGCTATTTCTTTTGCTTTAATTAATTCTATTTCAGTCACTTTTCTTGAAGTAATGTCAATAAAGCTAATTACAATTTCATTTACTTTATGTTCATTGTCAATAACTGGAAATCCATTTACAATGAGCCAAATCAAATCATTAACATCAGGACGTATTACACCAATAATTAAGTTTTTTATATCTTTTTTACTGTTAAGTATATAATTAACAGGATACTCTTCAAATTGTAGCGCAGTATTATCTTCATTTATAAATTTCCAAACTGGATTAATGGCTTGCTTACCTTTTAATTGTTCTTCACTCAAGCCTAGTAGTTCAGATGCTTTAGAATTACTCATCATAATTGAAGTATCTGCATTGTGAATTACAACACCTGCATCAAGATTATTTAATAATCCGCGATACCAATTTTCACTTTCCTGAAGTTTTTTTTCATTTTGCTTTCGTTCTGATATATCTCGAATTGTTCCTACAACAGAAATAAGTTTGTCATTTTCCCACTTCATATTTCCTTTACCAAGTACCCAGCGTTCTGATTTGTCACTTACTCGAATAATTTTATACTCTTTGTCGAATGATTTTTTTTTATCTATAATTTCATTGGTAAGATAATCAATCATTGGTTTTTGCCAATCGGTATGAACAATGGTATTCATCCAATTTTCAGAATTTAAATTATAATTTGAATCAATACCAAAAATTGAATCTAAAACCTCTGATCTCGTCCATTTTCCAGTAATTAGATCAATACTATACGTTCCGAGACTTGCAATTATCTGAGTTTCTTTTAAAAATTGTTCACTTTCTATTAATTTATTTTCAATTTTTTTTCGTCTCGAAATATCTCTTGCAAAAACAAGAAGTCTTCCGTCATATAATAATTTAGAAGTAAGTTCAACATGAAATAAGATGCCATTTTTGCCCTTCATAATCCTTTCTGTAATAACGACTTTTCCCATTTTTAAATCACTAAAATGAAAAGGATTTTTTTCTATGTCTTCTGGAATTGTAAAATCATAAATCGACATATTTAGCAATTCTTTTTCAGAATAGTGGGTTAACTTGCTTAGACTTGCGTTTACATTAATTAATTTTCCAGTTTCATCAGCAATTAATATTCCGTCGGATGCCTGTTCGACTAAAACTCTGTATTTTTCCTCGCTTTCTAGTAAATCATTTTCAGCTTTCTTTCTTTCAGTAATATCTCTAGCGATACAGGCAATTCCTATTATATTTTCTTCATTATATATAGGATTTAAATTGATTTCAAGCAAGTTACTTTCTAATTGCTCGGTTTTTGGCACTAAAACCTCTATTTTTGTTGGCTCACCCCACAATCCTCTACTATATAGTTCTTTCCAAAATTTTAAATAATCATCTTCGAAATACTTTGGATTTAATAAATTACTGCCTCTTTCTAAAATCATTCCATATTTTTCACTCATTTGGTTAATAAAGGTTTTATTGCCCACAATAAGTTTAAAATCGCTATCAACGCTCCACATCAAATCGTCAGTACTATTTATAAGTGCTTCATGATTTTTTTGTTCTTTTTCTTTGAGGGTCTCGGCAATATGCTTTTTTTCAGTTATATCTTGACAAATTCCTCTCAATCCATAAACATTTCCTTTTATATCTTGAATTGGAATTCCAGTTCCATAAACCCATTTTACCTTATTATTTGGTAGCATCACACGATGCTCAATTTCATAAGGTTTTTTGTGTTGTACTGTTTGTTCTATTTTTTCTTGTAAAAGTGTAATGTCTTCGTTAGGAAGTCTTGATAAATAGTCTAAGTATAGTTTTGGGTTGGGTTCTTTTTTTAACTCGTATATCTCATATAATTCATTAGTCCAGTGCAACTCATTTGTAATTAAATTGAATTCCCAGCTCCCAATTTTTGCAATTTTTTGAGCCTCATTTAATAATTTTTCACTGGCAATTAGTTTGCCTTCTGAATTTCTGATTTCGGTTATATCTCTGGCAATTGCATAAATTAAATTGTTTACAGAATTTAAACTCGCTCTCCATTGAAAAAAAACTATTTCTCCGTTTTTTTTAAGATATCTGTTTTCAAAATCTACCGATGGATTTCTTGGGGTAATTTTGCTTATTTCTAAATATGTTTTTGCTTTATCTTCTGGATGGATAAAATCAGTTAAGGGATTTTTCGAGTTGATTTCTTTTTTTGAATATCCTAAAACTTTTTGAAAAGAGGAATTAATTTCTTTGAAAACACCGTCTTTACTCGCAACACAAATTAAATCGAGCGATTCATTAATGAAGAATTCAAGGTTGGTTATTGATTTATCAATTTCTTTTAATTGATTATTTTCAAGCTCTAGTATTTGAACTTTTTTGAGTAATTCTTCATATGTCGAGTTGGTTTCTTTCATATTCAAAAGTCATTCAAAAAGTTTATACTAATGTGAATATTAAAAATACAAAAAAATTAACATTAAACAGCTACTTAAGTAGTATTATTTTGAAGTTATTTTTTGTCTTTCCTTTTCTTGTCTCTAGTTTTTAGCATATTTCTATTAACTGAACCATGAGTTTTCTTTTTGGTTTTTGATGGTCCGCCTAGATTCACCTTTTTGTTCTTTTTTGCTTTATCATGAAAAGCACCATCGCCCTCTAACTTTGGTTTTTTTATTAAAAATTTAATGGGCTGCTTGTCTTTTTCAGGGCCGATAAGTTTAAGAGAAATTGGAACTTCTTGAGGAAAAGGTTCAACTACTAATTCTTTATTCATAAGTACCTCAGCTTCCATTTTAAACTCTTCTTCTCTAGGAGTAAAGAAACTTATGGCGGTACCTGTAGCATCGGCACGACCTGTTCTACCTATTCGATGCATATACAATTCAGGATATTCGGGAATTTCAAAATTAATAACATGAGTAATATCTGAAATATCCAAACCTCTTGCCATAATATCTGTCGTTATTATACCTCGCAAATTTCCTTCTTGAAAAGATGCCATCGTACTCAAACGATAATTTTGAGATTTATTGGAATGGATAACACCAAATTGTCCTTCAAAATCTTCATCGATACTTTCATGAAGCATGTCTGAAATTTTTTTGTTATTTACAAAAATAAGCACACGACTCATGTCTGCATTTGTAGACAATAAATGTTTTAGAAGATTTATTTTGGTATTAAAGTTCGGAACTTCGTAGGTAATTTGTTTGATATTCTCTAATGGTGTTCCTGATGCTGCCAGACTCACTTCTTCAGGAAAATCGAAAAAGTCATTTAATACGGCATCAACTTCATCAGTCATTGTTGCCGAAAATAATATATTTTGACGTTTTGGTTTCATCATGGCTAATATAGCTGTGAGTTGCACTCTGAAGCCTAAGTTTAGCATTTCGTCAAATTCGTCAATAACTAATTTCGAGGTTTCGTCAAATCTAATTACATTGTCTAAGGCCAAATCCATGGTTCTTCCCGGAGTACCTACTAAAATATCGATTCCTTGATATACCGCTGTTTTTTGGGTATTAATATTTACACCGCCATAAATCCCTAAGGTTCTAACTGACATGTATTTGGTTAATTTCTCCACTTCTTCAACCACCTGAACCACTAATTCTCGTGTAGGTACTAGAATGACAATTTTAGGAGTATGGGTTGGAACAAATTTATACAATTTCAACAACGGCAATAAATAAGCAAAAGTTTTACCTGTACCAGTTTGCGCAATACCCATCATGTCTCGACCTGACATAATCACGGCAAATGATTTCTCCTGAATTGGAGTAGGTGTGGTAAATCCTAATTCATCAATTGCTTTTTGTACTGATTTAGGAAGATTGAATTGCTCGAAAGTGCTCATTTATTTCTATTTTCGGCAAAGGTACGTTATTTCAATTTAATAGATGAATCCTATTAAATGTAGCATTAATAGCTAATGCATTAAATATTAAGCGTGTTCTTTTTTGAATTTTGAAATTACTTCTTGATAATAGTTAAAAGTTGTTTTTGCAATAGATTCCCAACTGAATATTTGCAAAACTCGAGCGCGACCTGCTTTTCCCATAGCAGTTGCCAAGGTTTCATCATCTAAAAGTAAATTAACTTTTGAAGCAAAATCTTTTTGAAATTTTTCAGGATTCAAAGGATTAAAGTCGGTTCTAGAAACACTTTGTAAAGGAACTAAGTATCCTGTTGCTCCTTCAACAATAATTTCTGGAATTCCCCCTACATGGCTGCCTACAACAGGAGTTTCGCAAGCCATTGCTTCTAAATTTATGATGCCAAAAGGTTCGTATAATGATGGGCAAGCAAATACTCTTGCGTGGCTATATAAAACCTTTATTTTTTCTCGAGGAAGCATTTCAGAAATTAATATGACTCCATCTCTTTCTTTACGTAAATCGGCAATTAAAGCTTCGGTTTCGAGCTCAATTTCTTTAGTGTCAGGAGCTCCAGCACATAAAACTATTTGTGAATTTTTGTTGAAGTGTTTTGCAGCAGCTATAAGTTGTGAAATTCCTTTTTGACGTGTAATTCGTCCCACAAATAGTACAAAAGGAATATTTGGATCAATTCCGTATTTTTCAAGCAAAGAATTGTCAAAAGTGGGTTTGTAAAATTCTGGGTCTATTCCGTTGTGAATTACAGTTACTTTTTCTTTAGCAACACCATAAGCTTCAATTACATCCTCTTTCATTTGTTCGCTTACGGCAATAATTCCATCTGCTAACTTGTAGGCGCTTTGCTCTATCCATCTGGATAAAAAATAACCATTACCTAATTGTTCTACTTTCCAAGGGCGGTGTGTTTCTAAACTATGGGTAGTTAATATTAAAGGTACTTGTAAAAGTTCTCTAGTAAAAATTCCAGCGAGATGACTGTACCATGTATGACAATGAATAATGTCAGTATCTGGTGTTGCTTGAGCCATTTCTACGTTTTTACTTAAATTATGAAACATTTTTATGTGGGTATTATTTGGATCTTCCATTTTTGTTAGAGAAGAAGTAATTCCAACCACATTCATGTTTTCTAATGCAACCTTTTGGTCACCAAAACATCGCACTTCTATTTGTCCCAATTTTGCTAATTCTTGACTTAGAAAATCAATATGAACACCAGCTCCACCATATATATTAGGTGGAAATTCATTGGTAAAAAGTGCTATTTTCATAAAAAAGATTTATTGAGGTCGGCATTTAACAGCATATTATTTCTTGATGAGTAATATTATCTGCTTTGACCATCCTTTAGATTAAATTATTAAAGATTGTGTCTTTACTTTTGAACGATTAATTCGGTAACAAAACTCATCAAAATATCTGTTAATATTACTTTCACTTACCCAAGAAAAGGTAGTTCTAATCCAAGACTTGACCTGATGAATCATGATTTGTAATGCTTTTAAATTAGAACCTTTGTCGCCTAGGATTTGTGTTACATCATAATCTTTAGCAATAAGATTATAACCTTTCCACTTGTTGGTTTTAACTTTTGCGTACTTATCTATTTGTTTTTCAAATATTTTTCTTAAAGATTTAGCGGAATAATCTGTGATTTTAAAAGTATAAAAACGTTTCACTTTTCCATCATCTGTATGCTCCACAGCACATACCGCTTTTTTCTTTGTACTATCATAATTCCTGCCTGGCTTGCCTTGTTCATAACCGCCTACAACATATTCGTCTAAATTAACAACTCCTGTCATTGGATAATCTTGACTTGATTTCATTGCCTCACATACTTTATGCATTAACAATCTAGCGGTTCTTTCGTGGACCCCATATCGAACTTCTGTTTGAGAAGCGGAAAGGCTTTTTGTACTTGTAGTCATTTCAAAACAAATGAAAAATGCTTTTTTGAGACCAAATTTTACTTTATGGAACAAAGTGTTAACCATTGTCGATCCAGTATCACTAAAAATATTGCAAGTTCTGTCAAAATCTCTTCGTATTTGACTCTTGGTATTACCGCATTTTCTACAAACATATTGCTCTGACCATTTGATTAATGAAAGATATTCTCTACAGTATTGGTCGGTTTTAAATCGTTCAGCAAATTCTATGATTTTTTGACCTTTAAAAATTTCCATTTTTTCTATGTTTTTAGAAACACTAAAGATATGAAATTAAATGCAGACCTCAAAAAATTTATTTTGATTAATATT
Source organism: Flavobacteriaceae bacterium (assembly GCA_947457255.1). Taxonomy (GTDB): domain Bacteria; phylum Bacteroidota; class Bacteroidia; order Flavobacteriales; family Flavobacteriaceae; genus Flavobacterium. The sequence continues at coordinate 3,711 of CANGUZ010000042.1, read as the reverse complement.
CTGTTATTAGGATACCATTAGTTGATATATAATGGTAAAACAAGAATTTATTTACTTCATTTCAAATTTAACAAAAAAAACAGCACTTTTATAAATATTTTGAGAACTTAGGAAATAGTGATCCGTATCATTACAAATTGCAATAATAGGTACCGTATTCATGTTTATTCTCGGGAACTAAGAGAGTTCGCTTTTAGTTTTGCGAAAAATTTGATTTTGACACTTATCTAATTGAAATCTAAACTTTTATGAATCAAACATAGTTATCAATAAAAAGATAGGTTTTTAAAATCTCCTTACAGCACGAACACGACATAAAGATGATTTAGGGTTATTAAAACTATAACCTTGAGCAAAATAAAAAAATGAAGCTCGATCTAGACTTACCTCTGTTGAACTCCAATAATTATTAAACTTAAAACCATCAGCTGCTCCTAAAATGGTATTTACAACAAAAGCCGCATTAAAAAGTTGATGTAATTCCCAAATTGAAGGTAGATACCAATCATCATAAGTAATTCCTCCTGAAGTAACAGAATATGAATCACACAAAGTTGCTGCCCTATTTGGGGTACCGTTTTGAGCAACAATTGCTGTGGTGCTTGATCTGCCGTCAATTATATTGTATGATGCGGGCAATACAGAAACGGTAGTGTTACCACTCCAAGCAACTGCTGCACTACCACCCATATCTACTAATGAAGCTATTAATCCTTTTTCTATTCCTGCTTCTTTCCATAGATATACAATTATTCCACCACCAAACAACTCCCCAATATGATGAGAAGGGGTTGCGGGTTCATCGCTTCCAATGGCTACCCATTTTGGCGAAGGAAGTGCAGTATTATCCCAGTAATAAAACCCCGGAGTATTAGAACCATCTGTAGTTGTTAAATATACCATCATACCTTGTTGGTCAACACCAGGATTTGTTAGCGAGAATCTATCAACTTTCGGAATAAGTAATCCATCTGTTGTTAAAGGGTCTGCTTGATTAGTTGACTTAATTTCAAGTAGAGCATTAGGAATCGTAGTATTTATTCCAACTTGTGCATTTGAAGTAAATGTAGCAAATAAAATTAGTAAAAATAAGATATGTAGAATTGGGGTTTTCATTTTTTTTATTTAATATAATTAATTCTTTAATAATCAATAAACAAGCATTGATTGTATGCATAATTAAACGAGTAATTTCATAGTGCAAAAATATTTTTTTTTTTATTAAGATTGTGATTTTTTAAGAATATTAGTTGAAATGATCGTTTTTATCGTTAACCTAATCATTAAATCAACCGACTTTTGGATATGCAAATAAAGAGTGGAGATTAAGTAAGCGACATTTTTGTAATTAATCTGATTATTAAATTCGTCAATAGTTGCATAGTTTAAAGCTGGATGTCTTCTTTTTCTATTGTACCAGATTTCAATATATTCAAAGACTTCCAGTTTTATTTGTGTCTGTTCGTATTTTTACAGTGAGTGTTCCCACAATTAGAAGTAACTCTTCCATTTGATACAGCGATAGTGCTGTGGTAACTTTTTCGGGTTTTCCAAACGCCATCATAGCCTGTAAGGTCAATAGTGATTCAGAACAAACAGCAACACTTGATAGTGCCGGAAAACAGCAAGTTAGTATATAAATTCTAAATGTAGGTTCTAATCTAATAACATTAACAAAAAGTACAGAGGCTACTGCTCCAAACTTTACTTTCGATTACTTTGTATAAAGGGATTTTATCGTATTGATTTAATTCCGAAATTTTAGTTAAAATACTTTCTTTCATAAAGTGAAGATAATAAATATATTATTTAGCCTAAAACCATTTTTTTAAGATTTAGACATTAATATGCCCCCAATTCTCACCACTTTTTATACGTCGAATCTGCATTTCGCTAACACCAAATTGTTTGGCAATCATTTTAAGTCTTGTTTTTTGCTCTGGTTTTGCAAGTAATTTTTTTATGAGCATTACTTTTGTAACGGTCAATTTTGCGCCATTAGATTTTAAATTGTGCTCTAATAATTTTTTTCTCGCATCAAGAACATGTGGGCTTTTATTGCTGTGTTCTATCATTTCTTCTCTAGTAGCCCATTTTAGATTTCTGTAATCGTCATTATCCCGTTTTCTGTCTAAATGTAGAACATAAGTTTGGTCTTCAGCCGTTTTAGGGATAAAAATTTCTGCAATCAGTTTACAAAAAAAGAAATGTTTGTTGGTAACTTTACCGTTGTTGAATTTTTTGTATCTAAACACTTTATAACCATCTACAATACTTCCTTTAAGTAGACGTCCAAATTTTATGTCTTTTTTAAAACTTATTATTCGTCCTTTGTTTGAAATAGCATATCGAAGTTTTAGATTATCTTCAAAAAATAGTTCTTTAAATTCTTCATTAGGAAAAACCCTAATGGGCTCCATAGGTTTTAGTTTCATTTTGAGAAATTTTTGTGGTATTTTATTAATTTCAACTAAATAAAAGAGAGGTCAACTCAATCTTGAGTCAAATGCCATATTCCAAGTATAATTAAGAAAATCAAATAATTAGAATTTTTTGGTATTAATACATATGAAAATATATAAAATAATGTTTTAACATAAGCATTATAAACTAAACTAGTTATTAGTTAAATTGGATATACTTTTCAAATTTGGAATTATTAATATGTTATAATTGTAATTACTTACATAAGCAAAAGCAAATAAATTGAAAAACATATTCAAATTTTATACAGAAAAATTAAGATTTTATTTACAAAATTAGACTAGCTTTGTGTTTTGAAATATTTCACGCTTCATTGCATCATATCAAATAGGCTAAGCGGTTTCTTTATGTTTGTTATAAATCATCTGGCAAACTTTATCCATTGCTTTAAAAATTGTAATATCAAAATTGATTGCCTTTGTAATACCTGTTAAAGTAACAATAGCATTATACAAAACAGCATTATCTTGACGACCAATCCGTTCAATAAAAATTATTTCTTTACTTCCTTTTGAGGACTCCGAAACGATTATTTCCTCTGTTTTTGTATCTATAGCAAATAGCACACTCATATTCGTTTTAGTTTAATTAGGTTTATAAATTATTTAGTGTAAATGACATCTTCCGTTAGAATTAGTCGTCATTTTTTTACATCTATTGCCTTTTTTTGTTGTCCCGCCACATTGGCTTGATGAAGTTGATGACCTTTTGGTAGATTTGCCATCACAACAATTTGTGCCTACTCTTTTATCATGTACTTTACAATAGCAACTATTCGATTTACTTCGATTACACTGTCGACAAAGTAATTGTATATTTGAGCTACTACTATTACCACCACAGGAAAAAGGAGTAATATGATCATATTCTAAGCTATAAGAACTCCCACAACATTGACATATACCACCGTCTCTTGTATATACAATCTTTTTAGTTGTTTGTGAAACATATCGACTTTGAGAAAAACAACAGACACTAAATAAAAGTAGTGTTAAGATCAAATATTTTTTATTCATTATGAGATTTTAGTTTAGGAAGCCCTATTGATGGTTGAACTTTCTGAATGTTGCTATTATTTACTCTAAGTTCCCTTTGAATTTAAACAAAGTTAACGAATTGAAATTAAAAATCAATATGACAATATTTGTTTTAGGCGCCATTTTTTAAAATAAAATAAAAATGCGCTCATTTTTATTTTGTAACCCCCATCTTTTTTGTATATTACTA
>CANGUZ010000041.1 GCA_947457255.1 Flavobacteriaceae bacterium | reverse complement strand
TAATAATTTTATAATTAAAATATTTAATAACAATACGTAAAATATTAACAATCAAAAAAAGGCCTAAAAATAAAGTAATTACAATTAAAAAAACTTGAGACATCCAATTCTTATTTACATAATTCTCAACACTTTCGTCGTGTAACACATCCTTCCCAGTTATTTTATGGATTGTATCAGAAATAGTTAGAAAAAAAAACAAAATCAAAGAAAAACTTCTCAGATGATTAGATGTAAATCCTAATTTTAGTAAACTTAAAAAGCTTATTTTTACAAAAGTAGAATCTTCTTTTAAATTATCGATTAAAGGAACAGTTTCAGATTCTGCTGTCAATTTTTTTAAATCATTCTTTAACAAACATTCTTTAAGCTCTAAAGCTAATTCATAAGGTAATGCTCTAATTACTGCCTCTTTATTTGTAGTTCCAGCTGTATCAACATCTAATGAATAAACGCCAATAAATTTTTGAATTAGTGATTGGTTAATATTTACTTGTTGAATTTTTTGAAAATGAATAGTTGTTTTCGTCTTATTAAAAACCCCTTCATTTACAATGAATTCTTCATTTTCATAATCTAAATAAAAAGTGAAATTCAAATATTTAAGGTAGGCAAATAAAACAATAAAAAAACAAAAAACCAATGTTGTAAATAAAAGATAAGTATGATTTGATTTAAATATTAAAATTACAAAAAAAGGCCAAAAATGTCTAACATGAGTTTGTAAGGTATCTAAAAAAATAATTAAAACTCCAATTTTAGACTGTCTTTGTGGTGTTTTAAAAAGACTTTCTCTCATAATTCTTTTTGAATTTTTCCCATCAAAAGTTGTTTGATATTTTCTGCTTGTAATTTTTCGATTCCAGGGATATTTATATCACTAGAAGACTCTCCTGCGGTAAAAATTTCAATTTTAGCTAACCCATATAATCTAGAAATTACTCCTTCTTGTAAAGTTATATTTTGTATTCTATTATATGGGATTATAATTGTATTAGTAGCAATTAAACCATGTCTATATAAAACATCGTGGTTTCTAAAAGCAAATCCTTTTTTCTTAAAACTTAATTTGGAAAAAAAAAAGTACATAAGTATGATAATGAGCAAACCAGCAAATTTTTGAAATTTGTAATCAGATGAATTTAAAATTCCTTTATTATATGTTACATCAAAGTACATTATAAACCCCAAAACAGAAAATGAAGCAATTGAAATAATCATAATTTTTACTAAAATCACTTTCCAATATAATGGATGCAAATTAGTAAATTGTACTTCTTCATATTTTGGAAGATTGTTTATATCTGTAACTTCGTTGGTAAAAATTTCCATTAGTAAATTGAATTTTAGTTATTAATAAATGTAACCTGATTTAAGGCAACCATTTATTCTCACCAAAATTTGGTTTTCGTTTTTCTAAAAAGGCATTTCGTCCTTCTTTGGCTTCCTCAGTCATATAAGCTAATCGAGTGGCTTCGCCAGCAAAAACTTGTTGCCCAACCATACCATCATCAGTAAGATTCATGGCAAATTTTAGCATTTTTATAGATGTTGGTGATTTTTGTAAAATTTCCTGCGCCCATTCATAAGCAGTATCTTCTAGCTCAGCGTGCGGAATTACAGCATTTACCATTCCCATATCCATAGCGTCTTGTGCAGAATAATTACGACCTAAAAAGAAAATTTCTCTAGCTTTTTTCTGCCCCACCATTTTAGCCAAATAAGCCGAACCGTAACCGCCATCAAAACTAGTTACATCGGCATCCGTTTGTTTAAAAATAGCATGTTCTTTGCTGGCTAATGTCAAATCGCAAACCACGTGCAAACTGTGTCCGCCGCCAACTGCCCATCCCGGAACGACTGCAATAACAACTTTTGGCATAAACCGAATAAGTCGTTGCACTTCAAGAATATTCAATCGATGTTGTCCGTCTTCTCCAACATAACCTTGATGACCACGTGCATTTTGATCTCCACCGCTACAAAAAGAGTATATTCCGTCTTTAGAAGAAGGCCCTTCGGCAGAAAGTAAAACCACTCCAATAGAAGTATCTTCTTGAGCATCATAAAATGCAGTATATAATTCTGAAGTCGTTTTTGGACGAAAAGCATTGCGCACATCAGGACGATTAAAAGCTATACGGGCTACACCATTGCATTTTTTATAGGTTATATCTTCAAATTCTCTTACGGTTTTCCAATCTATCATTTTAAATCTCAATTATAGTGTTCAAAAAATTAATCTGCATTTTGAATTAAGTAAATACCATCTTCTTTTATCTCAATTTGTTTGTCTTTATACAAAGAACCAATTGCTTTTTTAAAAGTTTTCTTACTCATTTTCAATACCGTTTTGATGTCTTCAGGATGCGAATTGTCATTCAAACGCAAAAAACCACGACTGGCTCGTAACTCATCCAAAATGATTTGGGCATTGGGTTCGATATTCAAGTACCCTTGTATCTGTAAAGAAACATCTATTTTATTGTCTGGACGAATGGTTTTGATATAACCACGCATTCTATCTCCAGTACGAATGGAATCGTCATATACTTCGTCTTTATACACTAATCCTTTGTGCTTTTCATTGATGATGACATTAATTCCAATTTCAGTAATATGCGAAACGATTAAATCGACTTCTTCCCCTTTTTCAACCGTTAGATTATCATTATTTAAAAACTGATTGGTTTTGCTTGACGCTACCAAACGATTCGTCTTTTCGTCCATATACAAATAAACGAGATAGCGTTTGCCTTTTTCCATTGGTCGAGCTTGCTCTTTAAACGGAACTAGAATGTCTTTCTCCATTCCCCAATCCATAAAAGCACCCACTTGATTGACATAATTTACCCTTAAAAGTGCAAATTCATTTAATAAAATATAAGGTTCTAATGTAGTGGCAACAGGCCGCTCTTCGTGATCTAAATAAACAAAAACGATAAGCTCCTCGCCTATTTCAAATTCGTTGGGAACGTATTTATTAGGTAAAAGTATGTCGTGAATTCCTTCTGGATCAGCAGTTGGATTTCCTAAAAACAATCCTACTTTAGTATCTCTTAATATGGTTAGTGTATTGTATTTTCCTATTTCAATCATTTATATAAGTTGCAAAGGTTCTGTAATGCAAAGGTACAAAGAGGAATGCAAAGTTTTAGAATTATTCGTTTATTGCTATAAAATCAAATTAAACCAACTCTTTAAAATATTGCAACAAAATTTTATCGTTTTGTAAAGTTGGAGTAAAAACTTCTAAAATACTCGGCTTTTCATTTTGGCTGTATAATGTATCTAAAGCTAAGTTTAAACTTTCTACATCACTGGCTATTGAATATTCAAAACCATACATTTTTGCCAAATGTTCGGCAGTATGGCAATGTGCTGTTTCGAAAAAAGTATTGTATACTTTGGTTTCTTGATGTCCCGGTAAAATTCTAAAAATGCCGCCACCACCGTTATTAATAAGAATTATTTTAAAGTTTTTAGGCACATAATCATTCCAAAGACCATTACTATCGTATATAAAGCCTACATCACCTGTAATTAAAACCGTTTGTCGCTTGCTCATTACAGCAGCTCCAATTGCCGTAGAAGTACTCCCGTCTATACCACTAGTACCACGATTGCTAAATACAGAAATACTCGAATCTATTGGGAATAATTGTGCATAGCGAATGGGTGAACTATTACTCAATTGCAGCATACTATTTTTAGGTAAACTCGGCATTATAATTTCAAAGGCTTTCAAGTCAGAAAACGGAATTTTATCTAAGTATTTTTGATGATTTACTAGACGTAGGTTTTTAACCGCTTTCCCTTTATCAAAATAATCACTTAAAACTCTTTTTGTAAAAGGTAATATTTGATTAAAAAAATCATTCGGACTGGCTTCAAAATGATGATTTAAGCAACCGAAAGTATTATACGCTCTTAAAGAATCTATATGCCAATGGTGCTTCGGTTTATACTGTCTTAAAAAAGCTTTAACTCTTTTAGAAACAATCATTCCACCAAAAGTTATTAAAATATCAGGCTGAAAAGCTTTAAAATCTTTCTCTTTAAAAGGAGTAATTATAGTATCAATGTTCGTAAGAAAACTAGGATGATGCCAATTTGATGTTGTTTCGGTCATGACGATAATAGAAGGGTCATTAGCAATTGCATTTGTAATTTCCTCATCTATTTCGTTTGGAGCATTTACCCCTACTACTATCAATTTTTTAGTTGCTGAGTTCCATAAATTCGTATAAGCAATGATATCATCAATCGCTATTGTTTTATACACTTTAGAAAATGCTGATATAGTTGGATCGACAGTCATTTTTCGAACCGTTTGATACAAAGGCTCTTCAAATGGTGCATTGATGTGAGTTGGTCCTTTTTGGGTGTAAGCAATATTTATGGCATTGTTAATCTTACTATCATTTTCATTAGATTCTCCTTCTGTAAGATTGGCATTGTACAACGAATGGTTTTGAAACACATTCATTTGTCTAATAGTTTGTCCATCGCCAATATCAATTTTAGAGTAAGGCCTATCGGCAGAGATTACAATTAATGGTATTTGACTGTAAAAAGCTTCAGCAAAAGCGGGGTAATAATTTAATAAAGCAGAACCCGAAGTACAAACTAAAGCAACTGGCTTATTTAGTTGTTGTGCAATGCCTAATGCAAAAAAAGCGGCACAGCGTTCGTCGGCAACACTGTAACAAGTAAAATCTGGATTATTCACAAATCCCAAAGTTAATGGCGCATTTCTAGAACCGGGAGAAATAACAATTTGAGTAATCCCTTTGGTTAAACAAATCTGAATAATACTTTGAGCAAGTGGAATTTTAGGATAAATCATTATAAAAAAATTGGAACTTCAATTGAAACAATATGTGTAAGCTAACAAATTTAACATTTTGCCTCTAAATTTTTTAAAAAAAGGCTTAAACTTTATATATATTTGATTAAAGTATTAAAAAATCCGATGAACGTAACAATTAGGCCTGCAACGATTAATGATTTACCAGCAATTTTAGCAATAGTTAATTATGCTATACTACATACTACATCAAATTACAACTATGATATTCAGACTATTGAAATACAAAATCAATGGTTCATAGATAAAAAAATACAAAATTTTCCAATAGTAGTTGCCGAAATTAATGAACTAGCAATTGGTTACGGAACTTACGGCACTTTTAGAGAAAAAATCGGCTATCAATATACTGTTGAACATTCTGTTTACGTTTCAGAAGAATGGACTGGAAAAGGAATTGGTAAATTACTTATAAACCATTTAATTCAATTGGCTAAATCACAAGGTTATCATACCATGATTGGAGCTATAGATGCTGATAATTCAGGAAGCATCGCATTTCATAAAAAATTTGGTTTTAAAGAATGTGGAATTATTAAAGAAGCGGCTTTTAAATTTGATAAATGGCTCGATTTATTATTTATGCAATTAATTTTAAAAGAGTAAAAATCAACTTTTTATCCAATTTATAATAATATCATCTGTTGGTGAAACTTGAGGTGAAATTACCTTTTCTAATTCGCCTTTTTCATCAATTAAATATTTTTGAAAATTCCATTCTACTTCTGAATCTTGCAAACCATTTTTAGATTTTTGTGTCAAAAATTGATAGACTTTATCCATGTCATTTCCTTTAACTGAAATTTTACTCATCATAGGAAAAGTGACACCATAATTTTGTTGGCAAAAAGCGCCTATTTCATCATTTGAACCAGGTTCTTGTTGACCAAAATTATTCGCTGGAAAACCAATAATTACAAAATTTTTGTCTTTGTATTCTTTATAAATTTTTTCTAAACCTTTGTATTGTGGAGTCAAACCGCATTTTGAAGCGGTGTTTACAATCATTATTTTTTTACCTTTAAGAGTTGCAAAATCAAAGGTTTTACCAGATAAATCTTCTACCTTAAATTGATAGATGTTTTGTTTTTCCATAACAGTAGTTTTTGTAACGGTTTTAGTTTGACTTTGTCCTTGGCATCCAAATAATAGAGAAGAAATCATTGCAATTGTAAGTACTTTTTTCATTATTATTTTTTTATAAAATTAATTTAAATTGTCAATTAGATGCGATGAGCAACTAATAAAGTTTTATTAATGTTTATTTAAAAACCCATTGGTAAAATCACCTATGGGTTTAACATCAAAAAACAAACAAAACATCTTTTTAAAACTTATATTGTATTTTAACTTTCATAAAAAATGGAGTTCCTGGGGTAAAATGAATTTCCTCAACACTTTGTGCTTCATTTTGTAACCTAGACTCAGTGGCGAATTGGGTTTCGTTCCATTTTGTAATAAAGATATTCTCAACAACAACACCAAAAGTGGTGTTTTTATACTCGTAATTTAGATTGAGATCAGAAATCATATACCCTTTAGCAACGATAGAATTATCTTCGTTGGCAGGGCGATTTTTCAAATAACGATACCGAATTCCTCCTGAAAATCCTTTTACTTTATTAATGCTTAGACCCCCTGTTGAAGTAAAATCGGGAGCCAAAGGAATATAATCTTGACCCGACGGTTCATCAATGCTTCGAGCGTGAGTATAATTGATATCCGTATCAAAAAACAACCAATCTAACAATTGATAGCGCAATCCTAAATCAAAACCCATTCTTCTAGATTTGCCGCTTGGCTCAACAATTCCAGCATCGCCAACATATACAAACTCTTGTTCTAAAAACAAATACCATAAAGCACTATTGATTACCAATTTTGGAAAAAGTTTGAAAATAGCACCTAAATCGTGTCCAATTGCTGTTGGTAAAATCTTTTCTCCAGTTTGCGCCACCACAACTCTAGTATCATTAGAGTGAAAACCTAATCCCGATTTGAAATACAATTGAAGATTGCTGTTTTCAGAATAAATAAAATTAAGTTTTGGAGAAATTTTTACTTCATCCTCACTTTGTGTTGCAAAAGTTGATGCTAATTTATCTTGATAATTGAACTTGAAATAATCCAATCGAATGGCTGGATTTATTTTAAATTTCCCAAATGTGTATTCCGCATTTACGTAGGAAAATAAATTACTTTGATCGATATCGCCCAATTTTAAGTTTTGCAAAGTAGTGTATCTTCCCAAAGTATTTGATAACTCAGTATCTTTTATTGCATCGGCTCTAAAACCCAAGCCAACTTGATACAAAGCGTTTTTATATTTTTTGTTTAATTCGGTATTTAAACCATAAATATCTCTACTTTCTTTTTGACGAATTTGGTCACCGTTTATTGGGTCTTCTAGAAAGAAGGTGAAATTAGAATACAATTCAAAATTATAGTTTGAATAAAAAGCATTTGACTTTAGAAAAGTGTTTTCATTTATTGGCTTTATTAAGGATACATTAAAGTTTGTTCTTGATGTATTTCCGCCTTCAGTATTATCAACAGCTCCAAATCTAGAAATGGCACCACTATCAACTAAACGTTGTGGTATTTGTCCGGAAGCATTCCATTTACTGGTAAAACGTGAAGCTATTATGGATAGTTTACTATTATCTGCCATTATGCTCGTGTATTTTCCGAACAAATTGAGTCTTGAAAAATCTTGTGGCGCATCGAACGGACCATCCGTCAAAATGTATTCTGTTGCCAAATACGCATTTTGGTTTTTATTTTTATCTAACAAATTAAAAATTCCAACGGTTCTCAAAGTATTAAACTGACCCGCTTCAACACTTATCGTGCTTTTATCAACTCGATCTTTTGTACTAAAATCAACATAACCAGCAGTTGCAAAATCCCCTTTATTGGCGTAGTAGGTGCCTTTTCCGAAATCAATTTTATCAACCGTTTCTGGAATTACAAAATGCAAATCGGCATAGCCTTGACCGTGGGCATGCGAAACCATATTTACTGGCATTCCATCTACCGAAATGGCAATATCTGTGCCGTGATCGATATCGAAACCACGAAGAAAAATCTGCTCTGCTTTGCCTCCACCAGCGTGTTGCCCAATAAACAAACCCGGTACTTTTCGTAAAATTTCTTGTGAAGAATTTATAGGTACAGTTTGCAAATCAATTTTTGAAATTACATTCATAGCATTCATTTTTGGCTGAATTACTACTTGATCTAATTTATAAATATCAGTAACTAATTCAATAATAAAATTGTTAGTTTCGAAAGTATAATCTCTTTTCTTGTGACCTAAAGAAGATACTTGTAGAACATCGCCTTTGTTGGTTTTATCAATACTAAAAGCTCCAAATTCATTAGAGTGTGCATGTGTAAGCGAATTGGTATTGATGATGTAGGCGTTTTCAATTGGATTACCAATAGAATCATTTACAACCCCTTTTTGGATTTGACAATTCATTGTAAATACAATCAAAAAAGTTGTCAATAATGTACTGTAAAATTTCATTTTTATAAGTTTAATTATGATAACGTTCAAAAATAAAGTATAAATTTCTATTATTAAGCTAAAGTTGAATATTTTTGTTCTCCAAATTAGGACCTAATTCAAAGGTGCTTTTTAATAATTCTTCTTTTATTGGACCAACTTGCACTAACTAGTATTGGTCTGTCAGATAAATTTGGAGATAATACCACAAAATTTTTGCTGTAAATTCAACAGGAGATACCAAAGCTTTTAGAATTATCTTAAAGCTAGCTGGCGGAAGTAAATCACCAAAAATGATACTATTGTATACTATAGGAAAAGTATAAACTCCGACTTCAAAGTAAACAAAATACCGCAGATTCGCAGATTTAGTTTTATAATCTGTAAATCTGCGGTTTGTTTTTTATTAACTGAAAAGAAAAAGTCGAAAATATTATTTCTTCAAATGTTTCTTATAACTCAAATACGAAAAGAAACCTAAAACGGCAACACAAGCTACTGAATAATATACAAAACTTGGTGTTACTACTTTGTCTCCACTAGCATACGAATGCATTCCGGTAAGGTAAAAATTTACACCGAAATAAGTCATCATAATTGAGTAGAAAGCAATGATGCTCATTAAATTATAAATCCATTTTCCGCGTAAAGCAGGAACAAATCGAGCATGAATTACGAATGCGTAAATCATAATACTAATTAAGGCCCAAGTTTCCTTAGGGTCCCATCCCCAGTAGCGTCCCCAACTTTCATTCGCCCATTGTCCGCCAAGGAAGTTTCCAATGGTTAGCATTACCAATCCAATGGTCAGAGCCATCTCGTTGATATAGGTAATTTCTTGAATGTTCAAATCCATTTTGGCTTTGTTCTTACTATTGGTGAACAACATTAAAATTAAAGCTACTACACCTAAAACCATTGCTAGAGTAAACGGACCATAACTCGCCACAATTACTGCCACGTGAATCATTAACCAATAGGAATTTAAAACCGGTTGCAAGTTTGCAATCGAAGGATCCATCCAATTCCAATGGGCAATCATTAAAATCATCGAAGCCACAAAAGTTCCAGAAGCAACCGTTAATTTTGATTTGATATCAAAAGCTAATGTAAAAAACATGGTTGCCCAAGCTACATAAATCATACTTTCGTAGGCATCACTCCATGGGGCGTGACCTGAAATATACCAACGTACAATTAATCCAGCAGTATGTAAAATAAAAAAGAATCCGATAAGAATGTGAAAACCATTAATTACATAACGAATAGCTTTCTTCTCAAAGAAAATATTTACTATCGTAAAAAGTAACATCAAGACTCCCGAAAGCATATACAAATAATACAACTTTTTAAAAATATCGTATTTGTTATACATGATTTCAGATGAAATTTTATCGTCGTTAGGACGAACCGCACTTCCAAACTTTTTCTGATAATTTTCCATGCTTTGCAAAAAGAAATTCGCATTTACATAATCCTTTTTAATCTCAGCACTATCTAAAGCACTCATGTATAAAGGAAGTATGTTTTTAGTAAAAGTAGAATCGATACCGTGAATGTTGGCTTGATTCAATTCTAAATACGAAATCCATTTGTTATTGGCATCATTAGGAATAGGGAAAATTCTCAAAATACTACCGCTCAACGCCGAATTTAATAGATTGACTTTACGATCGGTTTCTATAAAATCTTTCTGAAATTGGTCAGGTAGCGATGCTTTATAGGCTTCTTCAATGTAAGGCGTCAATTTATAATTGCCTTTGTCATCAAAGAACTTTATAAAAGGAGCATATTTTTCTTTGGCATCCAATCCTATAATTTTCCGAATACTGTCGTTCCCGTTTTTGATGTAAATTAAAGGAACTTCAAACCAAACTCTAGGAAATTGAACCATTGACAAAAATACTTGATCGGAATTCATGTCTTTATAGGTATCACTCTTGCTCACTTTACGCAACAATTCAGACGAAAATGTGTTTACAGGTTTCATTCTACCGCCTTCATCTTGCACAATCAATCTACCAAATTTTGCGGCATGTTCTTGTGTAACCTTGTATTTATTTAATAACGAATCGATTTGATTTTGAGTCGGCTTATGACTCGCATGATTTTGTGCAAATACATTACAACTTAAAAAAAGAAGGACAATAGTGATTAATTTTGCTTTCTTATTTTTCACAATTTCTAATTTGCGTTTGATGTCTGCAAAGCGAGAATGCTTGGTAAACAATATCGCCATCATGGCAAAAAACAACATGAAGTAACCAATATAAGTGATTAGTGTTCCCCAGAAATCGTGGTTTACAGATAGTACCGTTCCTTTTTCATCTGGGTCAAACGAAGATTGAAAAAAGCGATACCCGCCGTAATCTAAAATATGATTCATATAAATGCGAGCATCCGTTTTTTTGTTGTTGTCTAAGACTGTCACTTGACTTTCGAAAGCAGCATAACTTTTTTCGGTTCCAGGATATTTGGTTGCAATAAAATCATTCAGCTGAATTTTGAATGGCAAAGTATAGGCTTTACTTCCGTAGGATAAAGTAAAATCTAATTTGCCAATAGTAACCACTTGAGGCTCTCCTATTTTACCCTTAGCCCCTAATAACGTTACTTCCTTAGTTGTTCCTTGAGAGCTAATGGTTACCGTTAATGCATCGTCGTGTTTTTTAGCTTTAAAATCGTTATTCGAAACATAGGTTTTAAACCCTTTTTTGGCGGGTTCCGGAAAAACAAATTGCGAACCGCCCACATTATACAAAGAACGCATCATTAAAGGTTGGGTCGAATCTTTTATCACTTTGCCCTGCATTTTGTCAGCCATTCGCATGAACTGTCCATCAAATGGAGTTTGAATGGTATAAGAATCTCCAGTGGTGTTGATATTAACAGCCCCTTTAGTAAATTTATTTAAAGCAAATAAAATGTTGTGAATGTTTTGAACTTCGCCTTCTTTTAAATAATGCTCGTGACGGGTTCCATCACCAGATTCGACTAATTTTAAATAAACAACACCGTTTTTATCTTCAGCAATCGATTCGGTTGCGCCCATAATAAAGTTTTTATAGGTCACCTCAAAAGGAATATCGGCAAAGTCTTCGGTATAGGAGAACGCGTTGTTGGTAACCGGAGAAAGCAACAAAGGATTTTCGAAAACACGTCGCTTCATTTCACCTTTATATTCACCATCTACAAAATAAGTGAGGAACGTTTTATCCGAATAAATCTGATTTTCGGCAGCACCTTCGCGAATGGGCATCATGCCTTCGTAACTAATATAACGCGTAATTCCTGCACCTATTAGTATGAAAATAAAAGACAAGTGCAATAAAAGAGTCGCCCATTTTTCTTTTTTATAGAGTTGGTACCGTTTTATATTTCCTAAAAAATTGATTAGAAAAAACAAATGAATGGCTTCAAACCATTTGGTATTGTAGATTAAAATTCGAGCTGTATCCGTATTGTATTCGCTTTCTACAAAGGTTCCAATTCCCATTGCCACTGCATAGGATAAGAATAAAAAAGCCATTAAACGAGTGGAGAATAAAAAGGAAAGTATCTTTTTTTCCATTAGAGAAAAATATTTAATTTAAAAAGTCGGACAAAAATAACTAAAAAATGTTGGTTTTTTTGATGATTCTATAACATTTAAGTCTTAATTAAGAAATGTTTTAAGGGCAAAATTACACTAGAAAAAAAAGGTATTTCAGTGATTTTGGTAAACAAAAACAGAACCTATACCATCGAATAGTAACAAATTGTAAAAAGCGTATAGGGTATAAGGGGCGTGACTGGTTTTGAACGGTACAGCCCCAGTAAAACGGTACTTTTTCCGAACAAACACCGAACAAAGGCAGAAGGTAACTACTGTAACACAAAAAGCTTGCAACAAATAAAAAGTCCATTTGATGATTTGGAAGAAAAATTTAATACATTTGATTTTAACATAAAGCGAAACAAACCTTCGCCTATCTAACTAAATTTGGGTGTGTTTACGAAGGTTTGTTTCGCCTAAACACTAGTTACCTGCCATTTTAAGAAAATCCGAAGTAAATGACAACTTTTGACCAATTTAATAAAGAAATTACCAAACTTGAAAACTTTTACAAGTCAAGTTTGTACGCATATGAACAAACCGATTTTTTATTATACAATTGGAGAAAAAATCAAGATAAGCTCAAAGAAATTAACTTTGAAATTACACCTCCGACGTTTTATAAAATTAAAACTAAAGGTGTAGTTAGTGACAATCAAAAAAATTTAGCAGAAATTATTTTTGTGAGATGTGTTTCAGCATTAGAAGTATATTTAACAGAGCAAATAAGAGAAGTTTTTTTTATTACAAAAGAACCTTTCAAAAAAGAACATATATTAGTTGAACTTAAACAATCAGAAATACTTTCTGCAAAATCAACAACTGAGATTTTTAATAAAATAATAAATAAAGAATTAAGAAGACTTTCAAGTGGTGGTTTTTCTGAAATCGTAAAATATTATAAGAAAACATTATTGATTGACATAGCCGAAATAAAACCAAAAAGGGAAATTATAGAGGAATATCATCAACGGCGACACTTATTAGTTCATCGACTAGGTAAAACTGACCAATTCTATAGAGATAGATATAATTTTAGTGAACCAAATATAACAGTTGAAAAATACTATTTAGAGCATTGTTTTGACGATTTTAGAGAGTTTGCCCACGAAATTCACAATCAAATTAAAATCAAAATAAATAATAATTTTTACATAAAAAAAACAAAACAAAAATCAGAAGCTAAATGCAAAATCGATTTAGATTTGAACAGTAAAAAAGTTAGTATTTTCGATTTAAATTATGAATTTTTATCAGGAGATTCAATAACGAGATTCGGTAATTTATTTGAACAAAAAATTAAAAACGAAAACAATACTGAGACAATTTTTATATCAGGAACTAAAATTGAAATTCTTGCATATACTAATATTTTAAATGCTGAAATAAAAAGAGGAAAAATTAGAGCAGAAGTTGAAACTAAGTTTTCTCAAAAAGATTCAGAAAAACCGAAAAAAGAACTAACGCCATATCTGATTGAAAAAATTAAATTGAGGCTTCCTGAACAACCTTGGATTAAAAATCAACATAAAAAAACCGCAAGAGAATTAGGCTTGTCAAATAAAACTGTTTCCAGAGCAATAGAAATACTAATCGAAGAAGGGATTTTTAAGAAACAAGTTAACGGCGAAATAATTGAGTAAAAAAACGGCAGGTAACACTTGCTAAACCTCATGGCTAGTTTTTCGGTAAATTGTGCGTTTCTTTTTCATAACTTCGCTCGGGCGGATATGGAGAAAAAGCTTTCCAGAAACCGTTATGAGCTCTAGTATCGACAGTTAGCGGTCATGCTTTCAAAGAATCAAGAATCTAACGCAAACTTAGCAAACGGAATAAATAATGAAAGTCAAAAGCAATTCAAGTAAAATTTTTAAGGCTCGAACTATTGGGGCTTTTTTTCTATTGGCATTTTTAGCCTATGGTTTCGGACGATATTTATTCGAAAGTACAGACAACACAGAAAAATATTTAGGTGCATTACTAATCATTGCAAATTCTGTAATGGTTCTCTTTATCGGAATTTTATTTAGAAAAACATTGAGCCGATACAATTCACTAGTTGGCAATATTTACCTTTATACGCGAGTATTTGAAGCGATAGCCCTTGCAAGCCTAGTTTTAACATTATTCTTGAAAGGAAACATTTCACACGACTTAGGATATTTTCTTGCAATGTTGGTTTTAGGTCTTGGTAGTATTTCAATGTGTTTGACATTGAATAAACACAAAATTTCACCGTCTTGGTTAGCAATCTGGGGAGCGGTAGGTTATGCTATTTTTTCCTTTGGCTTTTTAATGGAGTTATTTGGAAAGGAATGGAGTATGTATCTTCTCGGACTCGGAGGACTTTGGGAAATAACTTTTGCTATTTGGTTAATCATTTATGGTGGACAAAGTGTAAAAACAACGAACCGCTAACAAATGCTATATCTCATGGCTAGTTTTCGGTAAATTGTTCGTTTACTTTTCATAACTTCGCTCGTGCGGTTATTGAAAAAATGATTTGCATAAGCCGCGGCGAGCTATAGGTAGGAAATGTTAGCCGTCATTGTAAAAAGTCACAGTACAAAAATTGACTATGGAGTTAAACCCGAAAACATATGAACCCAATATCGAACTGATAGAGTTTGTCAAACGATATTGGACATTAGACGGTGAAAAGGAAAATATACCTCTCAAGAATACCATTGTGCCAGACGGAACAATGAAATTAATATTTCACTACGGTGACACTTACAAACATCATTCACAAAATGGCAAAATATCAATTTTACCAAATTGCTTTTTAATTGGACAATTAACAAAGCCCTATGTAATTGAGCCCGTAGGAATAACAGGTAGTTTTGTTGTGCAATTCAAACCAAATGGTTTTTTACCGTTTACATCAATTCCAATAAAAGAAATGGAAAACTCTGCGGTTCCATTGGACATATTATTTGGAGAAGAAGGCATAAAACTTAGCAATCAAATCTTAAACGCAAACTCGACATCTGAAAGAATTCAAATTATCGAGACTTTTCTTTTAAAAGAGTTAGCCGATAAAAGAACAATTGACACTATCGTTAAATCGACTGTTGAAACCATTTTCAACAGAAATGGACAGTTTTCTGTAAATAAATTTTCAGAAAACAATAACATAAACCGAAGACAATTAGCTCGAAAATTTTCTTCAACCATAGGATTAAGCCCAAAGCAATTGGCAAAGACAATTAGAATTCAGACAACCCTGAAAGTGTTGTTGAATGAAGAGATTACAAGCCTAACTGACTTGGCTTATGAAAACGAATATTTTGACCAAGCACATTTTATAAAAGAATTTAAGGAATTTACAGGATTGACACCAAAAGAGTTTTTCGGAGACAGCCTAAAAATGTCGTTGATTTTTGACAAAAAATAGCCTTGTCCCATTTTTACAATTTTACCGTTTGGGTTGATTCTACATTTGCAACGCAATAGTGCAAAACTTAAAAAATCATACTAAAATGGCAAATGTAAATCCAGTTGGTTGGTTTGACCTGAATGTGGCAAACTTAAACCGAGCAAAAAAATTCTACGAAACAGTTTTCAATGTAACACTGACTGACGCACCAATTGAATGGGGTAAACAATCATTTTTCCCGTATAGTCCTGAAAGCCTAGATATATCAGGTGCTTTGGTGGAAAAAGATAATTTTGTTCCTAGTGGCAATAACACAATTATCTATTTTGAAACCGAAGATAACATTGCTGAGGAACAAAGAATTGAAAAGGCAGGAGGAAAAGTTGTACAACCCAAAATGAATATTGGTGAATTTGGCTTCATCTCCATTTTTATTGACTCAGAAGGAAATACAGTTGGACTTCATTCACGTAAATAATTTTAATTAATGGCTTACGACACAAATCTCGCTGAAAGAGTTAGAGAATATCTTGCCGAAATACCAGGCATATACATTGAAGAGAAAGAAATGTTCAATGTTCTAAACTTTATGGTAAATGATAAGACTTGTGTTTGTATAAGTGGTGAAAATTTAATGTTACGTTTTGACCCAACCCATCAGGAAGAACTTTCTGAAAAAAATAGTTATGAGACAATGTTGATGAAAGGCAAAGAGTATAAAGGTTACTGCTACATTAATCCAGAATGTGATTCTCCATCAACGCCTTCTTGAACAATTCTATTCGCAGATTTTTTTCTGAATAGATTGGAGAAACTGATATCAGATTTGTAGTTTATTGATGTACTTCACTAAAAATAATATAATTTCATAATGATTTACAAAACTGAAAAAATTGAAGGTTATAATTAAAATCTATTAAAAAATAAATTTAAAACATTAATTATCTATAGTTATAACATTTATAATAAGTAAATTTGTTAGAAGTGAAAACAATAAATCAACAAAAAATTATAAGTAAAATTAAATAATTAGTACTAT
>CANGUZ010000040.1 GCA_947457255.1 Flavobacteriaceae bacterium | reverse complement strand
TGCGCCGGTCTCTAGTATTGCTACTATACCCCTCGACTTGCATGTGTTAAGCCTGCCGCTAGCGTTCATCCTGAGCCAGGATCAAACTCTTCATCGTATATTGTCGCTAAATTACTTTAGCATTTATTCTCGACGAATTATTCTAGCTTTATTCTAATCTTCCGATTCTCTTACTCTCTTTTTGTTTGTTCCGATATCACTATCGGAACGGCTGTCAATTCAATATGTCTAGGAACGTATTCTTCTTCTTCTTTAATATCGCTTTCATTCTCAAAGCGGGTGCAAAAGTAAACATTCTTTTCTATCTAACAAGCTTTTTTGAAATAATTTTTTGATTTTATTTTTTAGGTCTCGTTTTCAGTATTTTATAGGAACATCCCTCTTTCGCGGGGTGCAAAGATAAACACTTATCTTACTTTTTTCCAAAACTTTCTTACCCTTTTTTTTACTTTTTTTATAAATCGTTGGACATGTGCGGGTTGTCAATTTTAAAATTTGCTCGCAAAGGCGCTAAGACGCAAAGTTCATTAAAAAAAGAACTAGCAAAGTTTCAAAAGTCATCTAAATGTGCTTTTGAAATTAAATGCCAATAGCCCTGATAGTAGTGAAAATCCTTTTTCTTGCTTCTTTAGCATGGAAAAGATTGTAACGGATAGCAGGAAGTAGCTCCCGATGAAATAAAATTTTAATTCCTATTCGAATTTTATAGCTTTTATAGGAGAAATCTTTGTAATAATGTAGGAAGGGATTAGCAAAACTAGTAAACAAATGACTATTGTTCCTAGATTTAACAGCAAAATATAGTCCCAATTAAGATAGACTGGCGCTTGGTTGACGTAATAATTTTCTGGATTTAATTTAATTATTCCGAAATAGTGCTGAATTGAAATTAGTCCTAAACCTATTAAGTTTCCCCAAAACAATCCACGAATTATTAAATAAAAGGCATTGTAGAGGAATATTTTTCGAACTGCCCAATTGTTAGCTCCTAGAGATTTTAGGATTCCTATCATTTGTGTACGCTCTAGAATTAGCACCAATAAAGCCACGGACATATTAATAGTTGCTACGACAATCATAATTATTAATATGGTTAAAATATTGAAATCGAATAATTGCAACCACTCGAAGATGTAATAATATTTTTCTTCAATTGTTTTTGAATCTAGAGTAGAACTGGTTTGGGCATAAACTTCCTCTCCTTTTTCTTTAATTTTGCTAAAGTCATCAATAAAAACTTCGAAAGAACCAATTTGGTCGGGTTGCCATTTATTAATGCGCTGTACGTGTCGAATATCTCCAATTATGTATGTAGAATCGAATTCCTGAAATCCTGAATTGTAAATCCCTACAATTTGAAAGATTCTTAAATTGGGCAACTGATTGCTTTGCTCTTTCATGAAAAAAGTATTGCATTTGTCACCTACATTTAACTGTAATCTATTAGCAAGGAATTGGGAAATAAGGATTTGATTGTTTAAATTATTAGAAAAATCAGGTAATCTCCCTTCAATGAGATATTCTTTTAAATTTTCCCAATAGTAGTCTTTTCCTACTCCTTTGAAGATTATTCCTTCAAATGCATTTGCGGTTCTAATTATTCCCGCTTTACTAGCAACGGCTTGTATGTGATTTATTCCTTGAACAGTATTGAAATTTGGATAGAAATTTTGATTTACGGAAATTGGTGTCGTACTAACCTGAGACTGATTATCATCGTAATTTGAAATAATAATATGTCCGTTAAATGCGGCAACTTTTTCTCTTATTTTTTGTTGCAAACCAATTCCTGTAGCCACCGAAATAATCATCATAATCATTCCGATTGCAATTGCAGCAATTGCAATTTTTATAATAGGAGTAGAAATACTACTTTTGCGACTTTTAGCAGTAATTAATCTTTTTGCTATGAAATATTCTAAATTCAATGGTATTGTCTCTTTTGATTTTGATTGATTCGAGTCAAAAATACAGTTTTAGATACTATTTTTAATAGATTTAGATCATTTAATTATTTAAAAGCGCATCGATACCATGATTTTTCAAACTGTTTGTATCTCAATAAGAAATTTATTAAGTAAGTCATTTTTGTTATTACTACTATTCTTAGCTGTAATTTCTTGTAAAACAGCGAAGCCTATAAACTATTCAGCTCCAGCAGAAACAACAATCAAAAGTAAAATAAAATCGACAAAATTTTTAACAGGAGCTGACAATGTAAAAAGTTATTTTTCTATCTTAAAAAACAAGAAAGTAGGTATAGTAACCAACCAAACTGGAATGATTGCTTATGATTCTATTTATACTGTTTTTGATACCATATTAGATTCTCATATTGATATTGTAAACAAGAAATCATTACATATTGTAGATTATATCAAAGAAAAAACCAAAATCGAGCTTATAAAAATTTATGCTCCTGAACATGGCTTTCGAGGAACAGCAGATGCTGGAGAATTGATTATTGACGGGAAAGATACTAAAACTGGTCTGCCAATTATTTCATTATATGGCAACAACAAAAAACCAACTCCTGAACAATTAGCAGGAATTGATGTATTGGTTTTTGATTTACAAGATGTAGGTGCTCGATTTTATACCTATATTTCATCATTACATTATATTATGGAGGCTTGTGCACAAAATAATGTACAACTTATTATTTTAGACCGACCAAATCCTAACGGAGGTATTGTTGATGGGCCACTATTAGAAAAGGAATATTCTAGTTTTGTAGGAATGCATCCAATTCCTGTTTTACACGGAATGACCATAGGCGAATATGCTTTAATGATTAATGGGCAGAAATGGCTTAAAGACAGTATTCAGTGCCATTTAAAGATTGTGCCTTGTGAGAATTACCTTAGAGGCATGCCCTATAGTTTACCTGTAAAACCATCACCTAATTTGCCTAACGATCAATCTATAAATCTTTATGCAAGCTTGTGCTTTTTTGAAGGAACTAATGTCAGCGTTGGACGAGGGACTGATAAACAATTTCAAATTTATGGCTCGCCTTATCTTCCAAATGTTGATTTTTGTTTTGTACCGTTGCCTAATTTAGGCGCTAAAGATCCTGTATATAACGGTAGAGATTGCTTTGGAGAAGACTTGTCTGGTATACCAAAAGTAAAACAACTGGAATTGAAATGGTTAATAAAAGCCTATAATGATACCGAAGATAAATCTAAATTCTTTAATTCATTTTTTACCAAACTAGCTGGAACCAAAAAATTACAACAACAAATTGAGTCTGGTATTCCTGAGGCTGACATTAGAGCCTCTTGGCAAAAAGATTTGGAGGAATTTAAAAAAATGAGAAATGAGTATTTGATTTATTAAAGGATTCAACTTAAAATGTTGTGAAAAGGAACGCCGATGAAACGGATTGCTATCGCAAAACGCAGATAAAATAGGAATTTTTTCAATGTTCTTAATTATTTAAAAAAACAAATTCGATTTCATTTTTAACTTTGAAGTGAAAGATACTTTAGATTCTCATAAAAAAACTTAGAACCAATTAAAAATGTAGTCTCTTTTTCATTTCCTCTACTATATTAAATGCTGCTGGACAAATAGCTACATTCTGCAGAGTCAAATCTGAAATTTGTTGAAACTTTTTCCTATTGGTATGTGGAAATTCTCGACATGCTTTTGGTCGAACATCATAAATAAAACAAGTATTATCTTGATCAAGAAACGTGCAGGGAACACTTTGCAAAACATAATCCTTATCTTCATCTATTCGTAAATAGTTATCAATAAATTGTTGTGGTTTTAATCGCAAGTGCTTAGCAATACGTTCTATATCGGCTAATGTAAAAAGGGGACCTGTTGTTTTACAACAATTGGCACATGATAAACAATCCGTTTTTTTGAATTCGGCTTCGTGCAATTCTTGCATGACATAGTCTAAATTCTTAGGTGTTTTCTTTTTTAGCTTATCGAAATACTTTTTGTTTTCGATATGCTTATCTTTGGCAAGCTTTTGAATTTCGTTTAATGATGGTTTCAATTTTAAGATTTAAAGTTGAGTACAAAAGTAAACAACTTCTATATTAATAACTAAAAACTAAAGGTGCGATTGCTTTGTACCTCGCAATGACTATGAAAGACCTTTTCGGAAAAGCCATACTCGATTATCAGACCAATAATTCTCCAGAAGATTTAATTACTGAAACTTCTATTTCTGAAGAAGATGAAATGAGTGTTGCTTATTTATTTCGGGATTTTGATGCTATGCCAAAACTAGAACAAAGAGCATTGCAGTTAGCCAAAGGTAAAATCTTAGATGTAGGTTGCGGTGCAGGTAGCCACAGTTTGTATTTGCAAAACGAAAAAAAATTAGATGTTACCGCAATTGATATTTCTGAAAATGCAATTAAAGCTTGTATTCTCCGTGAAATAAATAAAGCAAAAGTGCAAGACATTATGACTTTAGAAAACGAAAAGTACGACACCATATTACTTTTAATGAATGGAGCTGGAATGTGTGGTAAACTAAAAAATGTTTCTGCTTTTTTACTGAAATTAAAATCGTTGCTAAACGAAAACGGACAGATTCTTCTAGACAGTTCTGACATTATTTATATGTTTGACGAAGATGAAGATGTGGGCAACATAGGCGAAGACGAACTGAGCAAAGCTAAATGGATTCCTTTAAATAATTACTATTATGGAGAAGTTGTATTTAATATTAGCTACAAAGGTCAAAAAGAGAAACCTTTCGATTGGATGTATATTGATTATAATACTTTACAAAACGCAGCTTTAGCCAATGGTTTAAATTGCGAATTGGTTTTAGAAGGCGAACATTATGATTATTTAGCAAGGCTTTTTTTGTAACTAAATCTTATTTCTTAATAATCTTATCAGATTTTAAAAATTTGTCTTGGTTGTAAATTCTTAAAAAATACGTTCCTCTAGGAAATTCTTGAATGTTAATTTCATTATTGTTTTGAATTAACTTTTGCGTTTTTACTAGCTGTCCTAATACATTATAAATTTCGAGCTTATCTATTTGTAACTGAGGAGAAGTAATCATGAAATAATCAGCAACAGGATTAGGATATACTGATATTGCATTTAAAGCTTCAAAATTATCTAATCCTAAATCACCACAACCGTTAGAAGTTAGTAAACTCAATCTGGGCCCAGCCAATATATTTCGCATTACTTCTTTCTGCCCTAACGTAAAAAAAGCCATACAAGCATCATCTACATAATCCATATAATTCATAAACATAGAGCCGTTTGTTGAAGAGACGCAAGCATATAGATTACTGGGAAAAGTTGGACAACCATCGTAATCTTGAAATGTTGCTGGTGTATCTGCAACACCGTCACCTTCTAGACAGTCACCATCACCCCAGGGATGAAATAAACCTAAATAGTGACCTATTTCATGCGTCACTGTTCTTCCTCTTCTATTAGGAGTAACTGCTGTACCCGTGGTTCCAAAAGCTCTATCACTAATAACAATTCCGTCATTATCTTGAATAGGAATTGAAGGTGGTATGGCAAAACCTAAAAGATTAAGAGTTGTAAACCTACCCACCCAAACATTCAGGTATTTTGAAGTATCCCAAGGAATTTGACCTGAACTGGTAGAATATTCTTCTTCGAAAACAAAGGTGTCTGGCACTGATTTTCTTGTAATCCCTGTCGTAACAGTTCCGTTAGGAGCTATTGTTGCTTTGCAAAAATTAATTTCTATATCGGCGGCAAAAGGTTTGAAAACATTAGGAACTACAGAATTAAAATCAGTATTTAGTTTTCTGAAATCTCTATTTATTACATCTAGTTGTGTTTGTATTTGAGCTTCGCTAATATTTTGATTGGTGTTTTTATACAAAATATGAAATACTACAGGTATTGTGACCACCGTATTCGCTGCGTTGCTTTGTCTACTAAACACATTTTTTCTTGAATTAGGATTATATATAAAATCCTTCATCGCATTATATTTTGCAGCAAAACCCGGTTTGTTTTTAATTAGTTCTTGCAATTTAGCATCAGTTCCGCATTTTTTTTGTGCGAAAAAAAAGTTTGAAAATAGCAGTAAAAAAACAATGCAAATTTTATTCATAATGGTTTATTTCTTACACAAGAATACAAAATATTTTACTCAATTTTATGTGCTGAATTGTTTTTAACAATTTACTTAATACCTAAATTAATCAATAATTGTGATTTTATTTAGTTTGAATGGGTATTGGTATAGTATACATTACCCTCACTCGCTTGCCATTTTTTCTTCCAACGTTCCATTTTGGAGAAAGTTGCATAACTCTTTCGGCTTCTAGGCCAGAACCAAAACCTACATCTTTTATTGTTTTAATATTTGAAAGGGTTCCATCAATTTCTACAATAAAGGAAACGAACAGTTTACCTAATAACTGAGGAACGTCAGGCTTTTTAAAATTATTTTCAAAAAAAGTATAAAAATTATCAACTCCTCCCGGAAAACTGGGAGGATAATCTACTGCAGCTACTTCAAAAACATCTTCAACTGGAATTGAATTTTCTTCTTGAGCAATTCCAATTTGAAATAAAAAAGATAGAAGTAAAACGTATTTCATATTTAAGGTATATTCAAATATTTATGGGTTTGTAATGATACTCGCCATTTAGGATTTTTCATCACATAATCTACTATAAGCGGTGTCATTTCTTCTTTTTTGCTCCACTCTGGTTGTAAAAATAATATGGCATTTTTATTAACTTTTTCAGCTTGTTCTTCGGCAAAAATAAAATCATGTTTGTTATAAATGATGACTTTCAACTCGTGAGCATTGTCATAAACAGTTCTTGTTGGCAACATGTTTTTCTTTGGAGAAAGACAAATCCAGTCCCAATTTCCGGTTAAAGGATACGCTCCTGAGGTTTCAATATGCACTTTCAAATTCTCGTTTTTAAGATTTTGAGTCAATAAAGTCATATCCCACATTAAGGGCTCTCCACCAGTTACTACAACAGTATCCGCATTATTTTTAGCATTGGTAACGATTTTACTAATAGCTGTTGGGGGATGCAAAGCGGCATTCCAACTCTCTTTTACGTCACACCAATGACACCCTACATCGCAACCGCCAATTCTAATAAAATAGGCTGCTGTTCCTGTATGAAAACCTTCGCCTTGAATGGTATAGAACTCTTCCATTAGCGGAAGCATTGTTCCTTTTTCGACTTCAACCTGAATTTCTTTTGCTAACATTTTTTGTAAATAAAGTGCAAAGATAGGGAAATGGATTTGGGATTTTAGATTTAGGATTTAGGAATTGTAAAAATGCCTAAAATTAATCTATAGCCCTGATTGAAGTGGAAATCCTTCCGATTTTTTATCGGGAGATTGAAACGGAAAGCAGGTAGAAGCTATAATAAAAAAGCCAAAATTTTCGCTCCTAAAATAAAAAACCGATAGTTTATGGGCTATCGGTTTCTTGAATTATAGTTGAATTATTATTTTAATGTTGCTAAAGACTCTGTTGCATACTGATTGGTTGGGTCTAATGCTAAAGTTTTATTGAAATATTCTTTTGCCTTTACTTTATCGGTATAGGCATAATTGGCTGCAATTAAATTGTAGGACTCTATGAACTTATTTTTATTTTTCGCCACTTCTTCTGGTCCTTTTTCAGTGACGATTCTAATATACTCTTCATAAAATTTAGCCATCATTTCGTCATTTTCTAGCAATCTGTTAGTTCTTGCTCTGTAAATATAGGCGTCTTGAGTAGTAGGCGAAGCTTCAATTACTCTTGCGAAAGCGGCATCGGCTTTTTGAAGTGCAATTGGGTCAACCTTTACTATATCTTTTTTGGTATTACTAAAGTAAATAGAATTTCCTAGGTAAAAATTATCTAAAAGAAAATTTCTAGAATCAGGATTGGTAACTGCTATTTCATATATAGCTGCTGCCTCTCTATATAATTTTTGTTCGTACAGTTTCTTTCCAATTTCGCTTAAATCGTTAGTCATAGAAATTTCCATTTCTACTGATTTTTTAATATCGGCAACACCAGCATCAAATACAGTTTGATCAACTATTTTAGTTTCTAAATTATTTGCTTTTTTCAGTTTGGCTAAACCCAAATACAAATAATCTCTTGCAATTATTTTATTGGTAGGATTCGCAATAAAATCTTGAATCGACTTTATGGCCACATCAATATTCCCGTTTTCATAAGCCGAATATCCTAAATAACGTAAAATTCTTGGATTTACATTATCTAATTCTTTCATTTTATTGGCTTCAATTTCTAGAGCTTTATAATCTTTAGCTAAGATTAAGAAATCGGCATGACGCATACGTGAGGTGAGTGAATAATCAGTCATACTTAAATACTTTTCATAATAACCAAGGGCTTTTTGAATGTACTCATTGTATTTTTTAGGCTCATTATTTCCCCAGTAATAATACGTTTCAGCTAATTCTCTATACACTGGACCGTAACTTGGGTTTATAGCAATTACATCATCAAATGATTTTACAGCTTCAGTATAGGCTTTAGCTCCTTTTAACAAAACTCCTAATTGCATCTTTGCTCTAATTAACGTGTTGTCTGCTGCAAAAGCTGATCTGTATGCTGCGTATGACTCATTTTGATTTTTATCACCATAGTGCGCATCTCCAAAAGCTATCAGTAAATTAACATCATTTGGATTAACCAATTTAGCTTTATTTAATGATGTCAATGCTGCTTTATAATCAGGCTTATTAGCACTCATATACGCTTTTGCTATGTAAATGTATTCTTCAATATCCTTTTTCTTAATATCTTTAGTTGCCAATGCAAAATTAGCTTGAGCTGCTGATACATTATCGTTATCTAAATCTATTTGACCTAAACCAATATAATTCAATTTAGCACCATCAGATCCTGTTAACCCTTTTTGGAAATATGTTTTAGCAGAATCTACAATATCTTGTTTCAAATAAATATTCCCCAAAAGAAAACTAGCTTTTCCGTTTCCAGGCTTTTCCTGTATCAGTGACTTAAGAATGTTTTTTGCTTTTTCGTATTGTTCAGCATCGATTGTCTTCTTTGCCAACTCAATATCTTGAGCATTAGCAACACTTAGCGTCGCTACTAGAAAAAAGCTAAAAATTTTAAATGTATTCATCGTTTTTAAATTAATTTTATTTTTTATCATTACTGATTTGTTTCCGAATATGCAGTTTTCTCGAAGGAAAGGTTACAGGAACCAGTCCTGACTTCAATACGATTCTTTGTCCAATATCGCCAGCTATAAATGAGGCAAACCCCATTCCTAAGCCTGAATATCCTTGACAATTTATAATATACAAATCACGTGCCAAAGGATATTTGCCTTCCGCAATATTATTTTGAGTTGGGCTGTAGTAATTTGTATTATTGATGTCTTTTACTTCCAAAACATTTATTTTATTTACATATTCCTGCATTTCAGGCATAGGCTCAAAAATACAATTTACACCAACAACACCAATCATTCCGTCATTTTCCGAAACATATTTAAGAACTTCATCGTTTGTTTTAAATGAAAAAACACCATTCTCGGGCAAGCTTTTTATACCTGCTTTTTCACAAATATATCTTGCAGTACTTGAGTTTGGGTTGTCAAAAACCAATCCTTTGATTCTAGATTGCTTTTTATTTTGAACAAAATCAATTATCTCTTGTAACGCAATTAAAGTATCTTTATTATTTTTGTTGGCTATTAATGCAATCGCATCTTTAGCAAATAGTGTCGTTTTGGGAATTAACTTTTTGTTTTCAAAAAAAGTTGTTTCCTCTTTAGTTAAAACTCTTGAAAGTATTGCAATTCGAGAAGTGTTATTTAATAACGATTGAATTACTTCTTTTTCAGACTTAGCAGCAATGTTAATTTTTGCTTTGTATAGACTTTCGAAAACTTGAACTTGTGATTCAATAATAGGTTTCAAAGTTTCGTCAACTTCAATTATTGTATTGCCCGTTAATATAGTTTCTTTAGTGTTCTTTGTTTCAGATTTTTGATTACAAGAAACAAAAAATAAGATTAAAAAAACTCCAATAATTTTAAAATAAAACTTCATTTTATTCTTCATTAGAATTAAAAAAACGCATAAATCGAAAAAAAGAATAGACTATTAAAACAATTCCAAAAGCAATTCTGTAACTAGGTTTCATGTTTATTGGAAATTCTTTCCAAAAAATAATAATTAATCCAAGTCCGAGATAAATCAAGAAAAAAAGTATTCCTATAACGAGAAGAAACCGCTCTTTGAGCGATTTCTCCTTGAAATTAATTATTGTTTTCTCAAACATTATTCAGCTGATTGTATATTGATTGGCAAAGAATAAAGTACTCTTACTTTTTTTCCGTTTTGCTCACCAGGAGTCCATTTCGGACATGATTTTAGTACTCGAATTGCTTCTTTACCAGTACCGTAACCAATATCTCTAATTACTTTAATATCCGTTAGAGAACCATCTTTTTCTACAACAAAAGAAACGAAAACTTTTCCTTTTAGTCCTTCTTCTTCAGGAGTTTGGTAATTTTTACCTACAAATTTGTAGAATTTTTCCATACCTCCTGGGAAATCAGGTTTTACTTCTATACCAGCTGTGTTATAAACTGAATTATCTTCTTCTACAACATCTTTTGGTCCGTTGCCCACAGGCTCAACAGTTAATTCAGCATCTGGATCTCCTTTAATAGTTTCGGCACCAATTTTCTTGTCTTTAATTTCTTCGATTTTTGGTGGGTCTTCAGTAACTTCATCCGCTTTAGCAACCACAGGTTTCACAAATTTTACTTGATCTACTTTAGGAGGCGGAGGTGGAGGTGGAGGTAAATTCTCGATAGGTTTTTCTTCCTTGGGAGGTAATTTAACTGTCGTGATTTTTATATCTCTATTTTCATCAGCATCAGAAGAATCTGGCAACAATTTAGCTATCAAAGGAGCACCAATTGATAATGCAAAGATTAATGTTCCAATTATAAGTGCTCTTACAGATGTCTTAGAATTCGTTTTTCTCAATTCGTAAGCACCGTAAGCTTTATTTCGTCCTTCAAAAACAATTTCTAACCACTGTCTTTTAAATAAGTCTAGTTTCATATTTTCTAGTTATTAGGTTCTTGAGGTAAAGGATTGCTTTTTTTTCCGTCTAACAACGCTGCTTCTTCAGGGGTAAACTCAGGAACAATTGCATAGGTTTCAACACCAGCAATTACCATTTCGTCAAGTATATCTACAAGATTACGATAATTCGATTTCTTAGTAGGCTTAATGATGACAATTATTCCGTCTTTTGGTTTTCCTTTAGCCGCAGAATACTCTAAAACTAATTTCTTTCTTTTTAGTAACTCTTCACGAATTCCGCCTTTTCCATAAGCAAAATCTTTTGGAGCTCCTCCCGCAACTGGAGTTGCAAGTAAACCAACATAACGTACTATTTTATTGTTATCACCTAACATAATGGTCATAGTTCTATTCTCATCTACTTTTACGGGAGGTGTTTTGTCTTCTGGGTCTTTATCTGGCAACCCCAAACTCATAGATTGTGGTTTAGACAACGTAGTGGTAAGCATAAAGAATGTAATTAATAAGAAAGCCAAATCTACCATAGCAGTTAAATCTACTTTAGAGTTTTGTTTTTTACTTCTTACTTTACCACCTTTTCCGCCACCATCGTCGCCGGTATTTAATTCAGCCATTTTAGTGTGTTTTTTTTAATTATTTTTCTTTTCCTCTTAAGCCTGTTACGAGGCTAAAGCTGTTGACTTTTTGAGCTTGTAAAATATCCATTACTTTTCTAATAGCAGGATACTCTTCCTTTGCATCACCCTTTATAGCTATTTGCAATTCTTTGTCATTTAACTCAATATTAGCAATACGCGCATTCTGTACCCAGTCTGACAATTGATTGTCTAATGAGTCTTTAGGGATTCCCGGTTGATTTGCTTTAGATCTATCGGCACTCTTCATATCCAAAATTTGTTTTAAACTTTGAAGAGGAACGCCAAAACTTTCCATTAATGCAAACTTATCCTTGTCTGTATCTGAGAAGTCAACTTTGTACTTTTGAGCCATCAACTCCAAAGTTCTTTTGCGAACTTCTCTTCCTTTTAAGTCAAAAAACACTTTTCCTTTCCCTACTGTTAGAGTTGCTAAATCGGTTTCAGGCAACTTTGTTTGAACTGTAGATGCCGGAGTATCAACAGGTAAAACTTCAGGTACTTTAGCTGTAGCAGTCAAAATAAAGAATGTAAGCAATAGAAACGCTACGTCACACATGGCCGTCATATCGGTACCAGTTGACTTTTTTTTCATTTTTATTTTAGCCATTTTTATATATTATTTAATGTATTAAACATCAAAAAATTATTGTTTTAAACTTCCTCTAAATCTTCTGTAGGTATTTACGATAGTAGTTCCAGCTTCATCTATAGAATACGTTAAGTCATCGATTTTTGAAGTAAAGAAGTTGTAAGCAATAATAGCCAATACAGAAGTTAAAATACCCGTTGCAGTATTGATAAGTGCTTCTGAAATACCAGTCGCAAGTGCAGCCTGATCAGGAGTTCCTGCACTAGCTAGAGCTCCAAACGCTTTAATCATTCCTGAAACCGTTCCTAATAATCCTCCAAGTGTTCCTAAAGAAACCAAAGTAGAAATAATAGTCATGTTTTTTTCTAACATTGGCATTTCAAGAGACGTAGCCTCTTCAATTTCTTTATGAATCGTTTCTGATGCTTCTTCGCTATTGAAACCTTCCTTTTTTACATCTTGGTATTTCACCAAAGCCGAACGAATTGCATTTGCAACTGATCCTTGTTGTTTGTCGCAAACTCCAATCGCTTCATCAATTTTACCCTCTTTAATATCGCCTTGAACTTTTTTCATAAAAGTATCTAGATTTCCTTTACCTGCTGCTTTGGCTATAACAACATATCTTTCAATTGAAAATACAACAACCATCAATAGCATTCCTAATAAAATTGGAACGATGAATCCTCCCTTGTATACCATCCCTAGCGTGTTTAAAGGATGTCCTTTTTCTGAATCTCCACCTTCAAAATTTGCCTCAGCGCCCATAAGAAATTTCCATACAAAAACTCCTACAACAACACAAGCTACAATAATAATAGTAGAGATCATTCCTCCACTGTTTGAACTGCTTTCTTTTTTAACGTTTGCCATTTTTTTTTAATTTTAATAGATTTAAATAATTTTATAGATTTTAATTGAAATGATACTTCATTAAGGACAAATTTAATTTTTTAGTTTAAATAAAAAAACTTTTTTCAATTTTTAAATTGCAAATAATAACAAAAACGATTTCGTGACTTATTTATTGTGTGAAACAGCACAATTCTTCTTTACATTAAAAAATTGAAATACCATAATAATCAACTATTTACAATGCTCATATCTAAAACTTTAAATGCAAATGTGATATTAGTTCTTGGAAATCTATTATTAAAAATAATTAGTATCTTGCATCTGTTTTTATATTTAATTTAATACTTTTCAAGTAGTTCAAAAACAGACAATTTCGTTCAAAAAATAAATGACGGGTATGCTTCAAAAGGCGAAAGCATTATTTTAGGAGGTGCAATGTTAGACGGAAAAGGAATTAGCAATGATTCAGTTACCCCCCCCCTTAAAACACTCAATCGCCATGGATCAATTGCTGGTGACTCGGAAACTGAAAAAAAACGACTTAAATTTAGTAGAACGACTTTTTTTACTTGATTAATTAATCGAACTTAAACTTAAAACATATTCAACAAAATAATATACCTTTATATCGCTAAAACCATTTTTCATGAAAAACAATACCAACTCTTTCATCATTGCAATTGCAATAGTACTTTCGGCTTTTTTATTTGCTAATGCCTTTAAAAACAGGAATCAAAGTAACGACACCATTAGTGTAACAGGATTAGGAAAAAAAGATTTTACTTCTGATTTAATTGTTTGGAGTGGCTCTTTTTCAAAAAAAAGCTTCACTTTAAAAGAAGCCTATGCCTCCTTAGATGCTGATAGAGCAAAAATAAAAAATTACTTATCCTCTAAAGGAATTGCTGACTCAGAAATTGTTTTTTCGGCTGTCAGTTTTAATAAAGATTTTGAGACTACATACAATGAAAATGGCACTTTAAAACAGCAATTATTTACCGGTTTTACGTTGACTCAAAATGTTACAATACAATCTAAAGAAGTCAACAAAATAGAAGATGTTTCAAGACAATCCAGTGAACTTATTAATTCTGGCATTGAGTTCTATTCTAATGCACCAGAATATTATTATACTAAACTGGCTGAATTAAAAATACAAATGATTGCAGAAGCCACAAAAGATGCCAATATTAGAGCAAAAAGTATAGCCGAAAATGCAGGAGCTGGTTTAGGAAACTTAAAAAAATCAGATATGGGGGTTTTTCAAATTACTGGACAAAATTCGTCAGAAGATTTTTCGTATGGAGGTTCGTTTAATACATTCTCTAAAAACAAAACAGCAAATATTACTGTGAAGTTAGTTTATCAAGTAGATTAATATTTCTTATTTATAAAAAAATCTCGTTATTGCTAACGAGATTTAAAACCCTCACCCCAACCCTCTCCAAAGGAGAGGGATGAGAAAATATAAACTTTAGATAATTAACATCGCATCACCATAAGAATAAAACTTATACTGTTCTTTTATGGCTTCTTCATACGCTTTTTTCATTAAATCATGACCGCAAAAAGCTGAAATCATCATCATTAATGTAGATTTTGGTGTATGAAAATTGGTAATCATACAAGTAGCAATACTAAAATCGTGTGGCGGAAATATAAATTTATTTGTCCAACCTTCAAAAGGATTTAATGTTCTAGCAGACGAAACCGAACTTTCTATGGCGCGCATTGAAGTAGTTCCTACTGCACAAATTCGCTTCTTTTTTTCTTTTGCTTGATTAACTATGTCACAAGCCTGTTGTGAAATTTTTAATTCTTCAGAATCCATTTTGTGTTTTGACAAATCTTCTACTTCAACCGGATTGAAAGTTCCAAGTCCAACATGCAAAGTAATTTCAGCTAATTTAACACCTTTTATCTCTAATCTTTTTAATAGATGTTTCGAAAAATGCATGCCAGCAGTAGGAGCCGCAACAGCGCCTTCTTCTTTTGCATAAATGGTTTGGTAACGCTCTGCATCTTCAGGAGTTACTTCACGATTGATGTATTTAGGAATTGGCGTTTCTCCTAGTTCTGTCAATTTATTTCTGAATTCGTCATAAGAACCATCATAAAGAAAACGCAAGGTTCTACCTCTAGAAGTAGTATTGTCGATAACCTCAGCAACCAATGAATCATCATCACCAAAATACAATTTGTTTCCGATTCTAATTTTACGAGCTGGATCTACTAAAACATCCCAAAGGCGTTGCTCTGAATTTAATTCTCTCAATAAAAAAACTTCGATTCTAGCGCCTGTTTTTTCTTTATTTCCGTATAAACGAGCTGGAAAAACTTTAGTGTTATTTAAAATTAAAACATCGCCATCACCAAAATAATCAATAACGTCTTTAAATGTTTTGTGCTCAATAGTTTTTTTCTCTCTGTTAACCACCATTAAACGTGATTCGTCTCTGTTCTCTGCAGGATATTCTGCTAAAAGTTCTTTTGGTAAATTGAATTGAAAATGTGATAATTTCATTTGAAAAAATTAGAGGTTAGGGGTTAGAAGTTAGAAATTTAAATTACTTACTTTTTAACGTGTGCAAATATACGATTGTGAGATAGGCGTTGTCAAGTGTTTTAAGGTTTATTTTTCTTTTTACCGCAATGACGCCAAGTCACGAAGATTTTATGTCTCCGAAATTTGAAACCCTAAGCCTTTTAAATCTTCCCAGAAATCAGGATAGGATTTCGAAACCACTTCTGCATTTTCTATATTTATGGGTACTTTTAAAGCTAATGGTGCGAATGCCATTGCCATTCTATGGTCGTTATAGGTAGCAATCGTAACATTAGGATTAATTTGGTTTGAAGCTACAAGCGTTAAACTTTCATTAGTAACCGTTATGTTTGCGCCAAGCTTTGTAAGCTCAATTCGCAATGCCTCTAACCTGTCGGTTTCTTTAATTTTTAATGTGTGAAGCCCTGTTAAATAACAACCTATTCCAAGACCTAGACAAGTAACTACAATTGTTTGGGCTATATCTGGAGTATGATTTAAATCGAAGTTTAAAGTCTCGTGTTTAAAGTTAGGCAACTTGACCAAGGTCATTTTATTTTCTTCAAAACGGGTCTCCACTCCCATTTTAGCATAAATTTCAACTAAAGCCGAATCGCCTTGCAAACTCGATTTTTTATAGCTTGATAAAGCTACGGAAGCTTCTTGTGACAAAGCCACTATACTAAAAAAATAGGATGCTGAACTCCAATCCGATTCAACTGTTATAGTTTGTGCTTTTAAAGATTTTGTTAATGGCCTAACAGTTATAGTATTCCCTTCAAAATGGGTCTCTACTCCTATTTCATGCAACAACGCCAATGTCATATTGATGTAAGGAATAGAGGTAATTTCTCCCACTAGGTTCAATTCAATTCCATTTTTTAATTTTGGAGCTACTAATAGCAAAGCCGAAATGTATTGACTGCTTACATTAGCAGGAATGCTTACTTTATTAGCAGTAATTTTTTGTCCTTTTATTCGAATGGGCGGATAACCCTCTTGATTTTCATATGAAATTTGTGCTCCTAACTGTTGTAAGGCTTCGACCAAAACTTTTATAGGGCGCTCGGTCATGCGTTGCGAACCCGTTAAAATCACTTCACTACCTTCATTTACAGCAAAATAAGCTGTTAGAAAACGCATGGCTGTTCCTGCGTGATGAATGTCTACTAGAGATTCGTTGCCTTTTAGAGCTTTTTGCATTACTTCGCTATCATCTGAATTTGAGGTATTGGCTAAAGTTATATTAGGAAACAAAGCTTGTAACAATAATAGTCGGTTGGTTTCGCTTTTTGAACCCGTGACTGCGATTTGTCCTTTTAAGTTGGATTGAGAAGTTTGTAACAATAAATTCATTTTTGTAATTATGTGTGTTTTTTTACCGCCACGACGCAATGGCGCAAAGTTTTTTTTTGCTTTTTTAGGAGCGCAATTTACAATTCACAATTTACAATTCATAATTATTTTAATTTATCATTATTCTTATGGCGGTCTTTATCACGTATTGATTTTAAATCCATTTTCTTATCGAAAGCGGCTTGCAAATCGATTCCGG